>JACQTL010000196.1 GCA_016210805.1 Actinomycetota bacterium
GAGGGGACCTACCCGCTCCCCGAGGCCCAGCTCGACCGGTTCCTGCTGAAGGTCGAGGTGGGGTACCCGGAGCCCGACGACGAGCGAGACGTCCTCCGCATGCACCACGAGGGCAGGGACCCTCACGACCTGGCGGCCCTGGGGGTCGGGCCGGCGGCAGGACCGGAGCACCTCGACGCTGCCGGCCGCGCCGTGGTCGCGGTCACGGTGGCCCCCGAGGTCCTCGACTACGTGCTGGCCCTGGCCGCGGAGACCCGGCGGAGCCCGTCCCTGGCCCTCGGGGTGAGCCCCCGGGGCGCGGCCATGCTGCTCACCTCGGCCAAGGCGTGGGCCTTCCTGGAGGGCCGGGGGTTCGTCACGCCGGACGACGTCCAGGCCATGGCCGGGCCGGCCTGGCGCCACCGGGTCATCCTGCGCCCGGAGGTCGAGCTGGAGGGAGCCACGGCGAACTCCCTGCTCGACGCGATCGTCGCTCGGGTCCCCGTGCCGCGATGAGGGTGTACCTCCGGCCCCGGCTCGTGCTGGTGGTCCTGGGGGGCGGGGTGGCGGCCGCCCTGGCCGGCGGCGGCTCATGGGTCGTGGCCGCGGTCCTGGACGGTTTCGCGGTGGCCCTCCTCGTCGTCGACGTGGCCCTGGCCCCCCGGCCCGGCCTCCTCCGGGTGGAGGACGAGACCCCGTCGGTGCTCACGGTCGGGGAGGTGGGGGAGGTCCTCCTGGAGGCCCGGAACCCGCTGGGCCGCCCGCTCGACCTGGAGGTCCGGGACGCCACGCCGCCATCCCTGCGACGGGATCCGGCCCGGCACCGGGGACGCATCGAGGCGGGGGGCTCGGCCACCTTGCGCTCGGAGATCCGGCCGACCCGTCGGGGGCGCTTCCGGCTCGGCCCGCTCACCGTCCGGGCCGGCGGCCCCCTGGGGTTGGGGGGCCGGCAGTGGAGCGTGGACCGCCGCCGCCCGGTGCACGTCTACCCGGCGCTGCCCGGCCGGGCCGAGGCGGACCTCCGCCTCGAGCGAGCCCGGGTCCTCCAGTCGGGGGAGCGCTCCTCCCGGATCCGGGGAGGGGGCACCGAGTTCGACTCCCTCCGCGAATACCACCCGGACGACGAGTTCCGCCGGATCAACTGGCGAGCCACGGCGCGGTCGGTCCGGCCGGTGACCAACGTCTTCCGGGAGGAGAGGAACCAGCGGGTCCTGCTGCTCTTCGACGTGGGGCGGACGATGGCCGGGACCGTCGGCGGTGTGGCCCGATTCGAGCACGCCCTCGACGCCGGGTTCGCCGTGGCCGAGCTCGCCGCCAGGATCGGGGACCACGTCGGGATGGCGGCGTTCGACGGGAGCGTCCGGGTGGCCGTCGGCCCGAGGAGCGGCAGGGGGCAGCTCGGACGGGTGCTCGGCGCCCTGTTCGACCTGGAGCCCTCCCTGGAGGCCCCGAACTACGGGCTGGCCGTGGCGGAGGTGCTGGCCCGGTACCGTCGCCGGGCCCTCCTCGTGCTGCTCACGGACCTGGGGAGCGAGGCCACGCTCGAGCCGCTGCTCGACGCCCTGCCTGCCCTCCGGGCCCGTCACATCGTGCTGTTCGGTTCGGTGGCCGATCCGTCGGTGGCGGAGGCGGCCACGGCGATCCCGTCCTCCGCCGAGGAGGTCTACCGCAAGGCCGCCGCCGCGGGCAGCGTCGCCGCCCGCAACCGGGCCGCGGCACGGCTCCGGAGCGTCGGGGTCGACGTGGTCGATCGACCGCCGGGCCGGCTGGCCGGCGCCCTGGCCGACCGGTACCTCCGGATGAAGGCCTACGGCCGGCTGTAGGCCGGGACCCCGAACAGGAACGCAACGTACCCGAGGGCCACGGCCACCCCGACGCCGATCTCCAGGAGCGGGACCCCGGTCGTCCCGGTGAGGAACCCCTCGATGAGCGCGGCGACCACGAAGGCGGGGATCACCCCGACGACCACGAGCAGGGCGTCCCGGGTCTCGGCGACGAGCGCCCGGCCCCGCGGACGGTCCCCTGGATCGATCACGCTCCAGCCCATCCGGAGCCCGGCCCCCGCCGCGATGCAGATCGCGGTGAGCTCGAGGATCCCGTGGGGGAGCACGAGGCTCCAGAACTCCCACGACTTCCCGGCGGCCTGGAACGCGCCGGCCAGCACGCCGATGAACACGGCGTTGTTCACGACGACCCAGATCGTGCCGACGCCGAGCAGCGCTCCCAGCGCGAACGCCAGGAACGCGACCTGCACGTTGTTCACGAGGATCACGGTCGACACGGCCGCCGGGCCGATCCCCAGGTCCGCCCGGCCCCCGCCGGTGGCCCGCTCGATGGCCTCGCGGGCGGCGGGGGGGAGGAGTCCCACGCGGGCCTCTCGGGAGGTCGCCACCCAGAGGTCGGCGGCGAGCCCGATGCCGACCAAGAGCACCGCGACGATCAGCACGAACGGGGCGGTCCGGCGGATCGCCTCCCGGTACCGGGTGCCGAACACCGCGAGGAATCCGCGCACCGTCCTCGGGCGGACGGAGTACACGGCGGCACCGGCCCGGGCGACGAGCCCGGAGAGATAGGCCACCAGGGCCGGGTCTCGGTACCGGGTCTGGGCCTCGGCGAGGTGGGCCGAGGCCCGGAGGTAGTGGGCGATCGCGTCGTCGATCTCCGGGCCGCTCCGCCGGGCCAGGGCGCTCGCGCCCCCGGCGATCGCGGCCTCGAGGCGCCGCCACTCTGGCCCATACTTGGTGAGGAAGGTGTCGAGGTCCACCGGACGAGTGTAGGAGGGGACGATCGATCCCACGAGGCGTCCGCTGGCGGTGACCCCGGAGGCGGTGGCGGTCCGGCTGGACGTCGCCGGGCTGGGGTCGCGGGGGATCGCGCTCCTGGTCGACTCGGCCATCCAGTTCGGGGCACTGTTCGTGGCCGGCCTGGCCATGTCCGGCACGTCGGGGACCGGCCCGCTCGTCACGTACCTCGTGCTGCTGTTCCTGGTGCTGTTCGCCTACCACCCGTTCTGCGAGGGGATCACGCACGGCCGGACGCCCGGGAAGGCCGCCCAGCGGCTCCGGGTGGTCCAGGCCGACGGCACCCCGGTGACCTGGGGACCGGTGCTCGTCCGGAACCTGCTGCGGCTGGTGGACTGGCTGCCCGGGTTCTACGGGGTCGGCGCCGTCGCGGTGCTCGCCACCTCGCGCTCCCAGCGGCTGGGAGACCTGGCCGCGGGGACCCTGGTGATCCGCGAGCACCACCTGCCGGCCCCGGCCCCGCTCGTTCTGGCCGAGGACCGGACGGGAGCATCCCGGGCCATCGACGTGGCCGGGCTGACCGAACGCGACTACGCGCTGGTCCGCTCCTTCCTCCAGCGGCGGTGGGAGATGGAGCCGTCGGTCCGCCACGGCCTGGCCGCCCAGGTGGCCGGGGCCCTCCGGGCCAGGATCCGGGCGCCGGCCGGCCACGCCCTGGGCGACGAGGCGTTCATCGAGGCGGTGGCCCACGCGTACCGGTCGCGAGGGACCCGAGAGCCGGAACCGATCCCGCCTCCCCCGTGACTCGGCCCACCCGCGTCGGGTAGGTCCGGCCGGGTCCGGGTCAGGCGAACGCGCGGACGTGCTCGAGGACCTCGAGGGCGAGGTCCTCGTCGCCGCCGACGGCGATCGTGCCGTCGTCGAGGTACCGCTCGGCGGGGATCCTGCGGGCCGCGATCATGGCGAAGGGGTAGCCGCGCCCGTCGATGTAGGCGTCGGGACGCTTGCCGCGGTGGGGCACCTCGCGGGGGGCGAGCCCGTAGTGCCACGAGCCGCCGCCGGCCCCCTCGAGCTCGACGTGCACGCTCCTCCCGGGGAACGAGCGCCCGGCCTGCCCCAGCGCGTAGGGGAGGGTCCGGATGGCCAGGTCGTTCACCGCGTGGATCGGCCAGTGCTCGAGGCGGACCTGGTTCCCGCCCCCGGCCCGGACGTCCTCGCCGTGGATCCACCACTCGCTCACCCGGCTCTGGACGAGGAACCGGATCGGGAGGTCCCCGGCCACCCAGGCCACCCGCTTGGCGGACCAGTCCTCCTCGGAGACCTTCGAGGCCCTGGCCAGCAGCAGGTCGGCGGCGCGGCCCCACTCCGAGACGACCTGCCGGAACGAGAGCTCCCTGCGGCGGGACACCGACCGGTCGTTGAACCCGTCGAGGGTGAACCCCTCCTCCTCCTTGCGGTACTGGGCCAGCTCGGACGGCTCCTCGTCTCCGAGCAGGGCGGCGGCGGCCACTTCCGAGGCGGCCAGGTGGGCGATCACGTCGCGGTTGGACCACCCGGCGCACGCGCTGTCGCCGTCCCAGCGGTCGGGCGGCGTGTACTGGATGGTCCGGCCCAGGGCCTCCCGTTCCGCCTGGGCGATGCCCAGCAGGGCCTCGCGGTCCATCGCTATGCGACCTCCGGTGGGCGGGCTCCTCTGGCGGGCACGGCGGGATTGTACCCTCACCCCCATGCGCGTCCTGGCGGCACCGGACAAGTTCCGGGGGACGATCTCCGCGGCGGAGGCGGCCCGGGCCCTGGCCGCCGGGTGGCGGCGGGTCCGGCCCGGCGACCGGGTTGACGAGGTGCCCATGGCCGACGGAGGCGAGGGGACCCTCGACGCCCTGGTCGAAGCGCTGGGCGGGGACCGCCACACCGTGCGGGTCGCCGGACCCCTGGGGGACCCCGTGGACGCGGCCTACGGGCTGGTCGACGCCGCCGAGGGCCGGACGGCCGTCGTCGAGATGGCCCTGGCCTCCGGGCTGGCCCTGATCGCCGAGTCGCGCCGGGACCCCCGCCGGGCCACGACGCGGGGGACGGGCGAGCTGATCCTGGCCGCCTGCCGCCAGCGGCCCCGGCAGGTCATCGTGTGCATCGGGGGGAGCGCCACGAACGACGGGGGCGCTGGCATGGCCCAGGCCCTCGGCGTTCGGCTGCTCGACGCCGAGGGCCGGGAGCTGCCCCCCGGCGGGGCCGCGCTCCTCCGCCTCCACCGGATCGACGCCACGACCCTCGTCCCGGAGGTGCGGGGCGTCCGCTTCCTGGTGGCCTCCGACGTGGACAACCCCCTGACCGGCCCCCAGGGGGCCTCGGCCGTGTACGGCCCCCAGAAGGGCGCGACCCCCGAGGACGTCCGGCTCCTGGACGGCGCCCTCGGCCACTACGCGGCCGTGCTCCACCGGGACCTGGGGATCGACGTGCGGGAGATGCCGGGGGCCGGGGCCGCCGGCGGGCTGGGGGCCGGGCTGATCGCCTTCCTGGGGGCCCGGCTCCGTCCGGGGATCGACGTCGTGACGGAGGCCCTGGGTCTCAGGGACCGCCTGGCCGGGGCGGGGCTGGTCATCACGGGGGAGGGGAAGCTGGACGAGCAGTCCCTGCGTGGCAAGACCGTGGACGGCGTGCTGCGGCTGGCCCGGGAGCTCGGGGTCCCCGCCGCCGTCGTGTGCGGCCGGGCCGAGGTCCGGCCGGAGGGGGTGCCCGTGGTCTCGCTGGTCGACCTGGTGGGGGAGGAGCGAGCGCTCGACGACACCCGGAGGGCCGTGGAGGAGGCCGCCGAGGCCCTGGCCCGCTCGGGGGTCCCGGCGGAGCGGGGCGTGAGCCTCCCGGGGGCCGGATGAGCGGCGCCGTCGAGCGGTTCCTGGAGGCGGCCAGGGCCCGGGGCCTCGAGCCGGAGGTCCGCCGGTTCCCGGAGGGGACCCGCACGGCCGTCGACGCGGCCCGGGCCGTCGGCTGCGACGTCGCCCAGATCGTCAAGTCGATGGTCTTCGTGGCCGACGGGCGGCCCTTCGTGGCCTTCACCTCGGGGGCGAACCGCGCGGACACCGAGCGCCTGAGGGCGATCCTCGGCGCGGCGGAGGTGCGCCGGGCCACGGCCGAGGAGGTCCGGGAGGCCACCGGGTTCGCCATCGGCGGCACGCCTCCGGTGGGCCACCGGGAGGTGCTACGGGTGCTGATGGACGAGGACCTCCTCCGGTTCGACGTGGTCTGGGCCGCGGCAGGCACGCCGGATTCGGTCTTCCCGGTCGCGCCGGACGCCCTGCGGGACGCCGCCCGAGCGGAGGTGGCCGCGTTCAGGGAGGCCTGACCTGGTTCATCGAAGCCCACCGGGCGGGTACAATCCTGGTAAGGCGCCGACGGGCGCAGGAAGAGGGACACACACATGCAGCTCACCGAGACAGCGGCCGGGAAGGTCAGGGAGCTCCTCGAGCAGGAGGGGCAGGTCGACATCGCGCTCCGGGTTGCCGTACAGCCCGGCGGGTGCTCGGGCCTTCGCTACTCGATGCTTCTGGACGACCAGTTCGGTGACAGCGATCTGATGGTGGAGCAGCACGGCGTCAGGCTGGTCACCGACCGCATGAGCGCCCCGTACCTCAGCCAGGCCACGATCGACTTCGTCGACTCCCTCGAGGCGTCCGGGTTCACGATCGACAACCCCGTGGCCGCCGGCACCTGCGCCTGCGGCCACTCGTTCCACTAGGCGCTCAGCCGTCCGGCTCGTAGCCGAGGGACGAGCGGAGCCAGCGCTCGGTCTCCTCGGGGTCGTCTCCCATGCGGGCCGAGTAGTCCTCGACCTGGTCCCGTCCGATCCGGCCGACGGCGAAGTACCGGGCCCGGGGGTGGGCCAGGTACAGCCCGCTCACCGAGGCGGCCGGGACCATGGCGCAGGTCTCCGTCAGGGTGACGCCGGCGGCCGGGGCCTCGAGCAGCTCGAACAGGGTCCTTTTCAGCCGGTGGTCGGGGCAGGCCGGGTACCCGAAGGCCGGGCGGATCCCCCGGAAGCGCTCCCGGATCAGGTCCTCGACGGTCCACTCCCCGTCGTCGTAGCCCCACTCCCGGCGGGCCACCGCGTGGAGGTGCTCGGCGAAGGCCTCGGCCAGCCGGTCGGCCAGGGCCTTGACCATGATGGCCCGGTAGTCGTCGCGCTCCGCCTCGAACCGGGCGGCCAGCTCGTCGGCCCCGATCCCGGCCGTCACCACGAACCCGCCGACGTGGTCGGGGAGCCCGGAGCCGGCCGGGGCCACGAAGTCGGCCAGCGACCGGTTGGGGCGCCCGTCCTCGAAGGCGACCTGCTGGCGGAGCATCGGGAACCGGCGCTCCCCACCGTCCGCCTCCACCACGATGTCCTCTCCCTCCGCCCGGGCCGGCCAGAAGCCGTACACCCCCCGGGTCCGGAGCACCCCGTTCCGCACGATCTCGTCCAGCATCTCGTTCGCGGCGTCCAGCAGTTCGCGGGCGGCCGGCCCCCGCCGGGGGTCGTCCAGGATCTGCGGGTACCGGCCTTTCATCTCCCAGGCCGTGAAGAAGAACGTCCAGTCGATCAGGGGCCGGAGGTCCTCGACGGGCGTCTCCACCACCCGGGTCCCCAGGAACGACGGCGTCGGCAGGTCCTCGGCCCTCCACTCGACCGGGGTCCGGTTGGCCGCGGCCTCCCGGTGGGGGAGGAGTGGCCGGGAAAGGCGGTGGGCGTGCTCCTCGCGCAGGCGCTCCTGCTCCTCCCGGTTGGCCCGGTCGAGCTCCACGCTCCGCCGCTCGTCCAGGACGTCGGAGATCGCGTTCACCACCCGGGAGGCGTCGAGCACGTGGAGCACGGTCCCCCCGTAGGCCGGGGCTATCTTCACCGCGGTGTGCTGGCGCGACGTGGTCGCTCCCCCGATCAGCAGGGGGACCCTCATGCCCCGGCGCTCCATCTCCCCGGCCACGTGCACCATCTCCTCGAGCGACGGGGTGATCAGGCCCGAGAGCCCCACCGCGTCGGCGCCCTCCCGCTGGGCCGTGTCCAGGATCGTCCCGGTGGGGACCATGACCCCGAGGTCGACCACCTCGTAGTTGTTGCAGCCCAGGACGACCCCGACGATGTTCTTGCCGATGTCGTGGACGTCGCCCTTCACGGTGGCCATGACGATCCGTCCTCGGTACCCGTGGGGGTCCGCCGCGGCCCTGGGTCCCCCGTGCAGCGCGGTGACCAGGGCCCTGAGCTCCTGCCTCTCCCGCTCCATGAAGGGCTCCAGGTAGGCCACGGCCCGCTTCATCGCCCTGGCGCTCTTCACGACCTGGGGGAGGAACATCTTCCCCGACCCGAACAGGTCGCCGACGACCCGCATGCCGTCCATCAGCGGCCCCTCGATCACGTCGAGCGGGCGGGGGTAGCGCCTTCGGGCCTCCTCGGTGTCCTCCTCGACGAAGTCCAGGATCCCGTGGACCAGGGCGTGCTTCAGGCGGTCCTCCACCGAGCCCTCCCGCCACGAGAGGTCCCGCTCCCGGCGGGTGGCCTCCCCCCTCACCGTCCCGGCGAACCGGACCAGCCGGTCGGTCGCGTCCGGACGGCGGGCGAAGATCACGTCCTCGACGTGCTCGAGGAGGTCGGGCGGGATGTCCTCGTACACGGCGAGCTGGCCGGCGTTCAGGATGGCCATGTCCAGGCCGGCCCGGATCGCGTGGTAGAGGAAGGCCGCGTGCATCGCCTCGCGGACGGGCTCGTTCCCCCGGAACGAGAACGAGAGGTTGGACACGCCGGCCGACACGAGCGCTCCGGGGCACCGGCGCTTGATCTTCGGGATGGCCTCGAGGGTGGCCACCGCGTAGCCCTCGTGCTCCTCGATCCCCGTGCCCGCGGGCAGGACGTTGGGGTCGAACACGATGTCGTGGGGGGCGAAGCCGCCCGGCCCGGTGAGGAGGCGGTACGCGCGTTCGCAGGCCTCGACCTTATGATCGGCGGTCACCGCCTGGCCCCGCTCGTCGAAGGCCATGACCACCACGGCGGCCCCGAACCGCCGGACCCGCCGGGCCCTCTCCAGCAGGGCCTCCTCGCCGTCCTTCAGGCTGATCGAGTTCACGACCCCCTTGCCCTGGAGGCACCGGAGGCCGGCCTCGACCACCGACCAGTCGGAGCTGTCCACGACCACGGGGAGCCGGGCCACCTCGGGGTCGGATGCGACCAGGCGGAGGAAGGCGGACATCTCCGCCGGGCCGTCCAGGAGGTCGGCGTCCATGTTCACGTCGAGCAGGTTCGCGCCTCCCCGGACCTGCTCGAGGGCCACGTCGGCCGCCCCCTGGTGGTCGCCGGCCTCCACCAGCCGGCGGAACCGGGCCGATCCGGTGACATTGGTCCGCTCGCCGATCACCACGAACCCCGTGTCCGGGCCCACCACCAGGGGCTCCAGCCCGGAGAAGCGGGGGAGCCGTCCGATCGGGCTCTCCGCCGGGACCCGCCGCGGGGAGAGGCCGCGTATCCGCTCGGCGAGGGCCCGGAGGTGCCCGGGCCCGGTGCCGCAGCACCCCCCCAGGATGTTGGCCATGCCCTCCTCGGCGTAGGCCCCCAGGTGGAGACAGGTCGTCTCGGGGGTCTCGTCGTACCCGCCGAAGGCGTTGGGGAGCCCGGCGTTGGGGTAGCACGACGTGTACACGGGGGCCAGCCTGGCGAGCGTCTCGAGGTACGGGCGCATCTGCTCCGCGCCCAGGGCGCAGTTCACCCCCACGCTCCACGGCTCGGCGTGCTCGATCGAGATCCAGAAGGCCTCCAGGGTCTGGCCGGAGAGGGTGCGGCCGCTCTGGTCGGTGATGGTCACCGAGACCATCAGGGGGAGGTGAGGGGCCACGTCGCGGGCCGCGGCCAGCGCGGCCTTGGCGTTCAGGGTGTCGAAGATCGTCTCCACCAGCAGGAGGTCGACGCCGCCGTCGGCCAGGCCCCGGATCGCCTCGGCGTAGCCATCGTGGATCTGGTCGAAGGTCACCGCCCGGTAGGCCGGGTCGTTCACCCGGGGCGAGATCGACAGGGACTGGTTCGTGGGTCCCACGGAGCCGGCCACGAAGCGGTCGGCGCCGAACGCCGCGGCCGCCTTGCGGGCGATCTCCGCGCCGGCCCGGTTGATCTCGTACGCCAGGCCGGCCAGGCCGTAGTCGGCCTGCGATACCGGCGTGGCCGTGAACGTGTTGGTGGACACGATGTCCGCCCCGGCCTCCAGGTAGCCGCGGTGGACCTCCTCCACGACGTCGGGCCTGGTCAGGTTGAGCAGGTCGTTGTCCCCGGAGGGGTCCTGGGGGTGGTCGGCGAAGCGCTCCCCCCTGAAGTCGCCGGGGGAGAGGCCCCGCGCCTGGAGGGCGGTGCCCATGGCGCCGTCGAGGATCGCGATCCGCCGGTCGAGGATCGCCTCCAGCCGGGCTCTCGTGTCGTCGCCCATCGCCCTCCACGGGGAGGCGGACGCCCCAACCCGCCCGGGATGCGCTGAGGGACGGTGCTTCCTCGGACCGTTGGTTGCCCGTCCCGGGCCGCATCCCCGCTCTCGCGGGATGGCACCTTGGAGGTCCGATCCCCAGGTTGCCGGGCCGGCGGCGAGCGCCGGCCACTCCTGATGCCTCGGCCGGATTCTACCGCCGACGAGGGGCCGGGGCGACCGGGCCCCGCTCGGGGAACCCCTCGTCAGGCCGAAACGGGGACCGGTGTCCCGGGGAGCCAGACCTCGACGGTCGTGCCGCTCCCGGGCCGGCTGTCGATCCGGATCCATCCGCCGGCGGCCTCGGCCCGCTCCCGCATCGAGACCAGGCCGAGGTGGCCTGGGGCCATGAGGCCGGAGGCGCTCGGGTCGAACCCGCGGCCGTCGTCCCGGATCCGGACGACGTACCCGCGGTCCCGTTCCTCGAGCACGACCTCCACCCGGGCCGCGGCGGCGTGCTTGCGCACGTTGGCCAGGGCCTCCTGGCATATCCGGTACAGGTTCACCCGCGCGTCGGTGGGAGGCTCCTCGGCCAGCCTGTCGACCAGCTCGTGCGCCGTGCCGGCCCCGTCGAAGGAGCGTTCCAGCGACAGTCGGAGCGAGGCGGCCAGCCCCTCCTGGTCGAGGGAGGGGGGGCGCAGGTCGAAAAGGAGGGTCCGGAGCCTGGCGATGGCGGCCTCCAGGGTGCTCTGGAGGTCGTCGAGCACCGCCAGGGCCCCGGGGTCGTCGAGCCGCCGCCGGAGCATCCCCAGCCGGAGGCCGACGGCCGCCACCGCCTGGATGGAGTCGTCGTGGATGTCGGAGGCGATGCGCTGGCGCTCCACCTCCTGGGCCTCCACGAGCCGGGACAGCATGCGGCCCCTGTCCTCGAACAGGGATGCGTTCCGCAGCGCCGACGAGCCGATCGCCGCCAGGGCCTCGAGCATGTGCCGGTCGTCCGGGTCGAACTGCCCCGTCCCGCGCCGCCCCCCGACGACCAGCCACCCGTCGGGGCCGTTCGTCATGGCCACCCCCAGCTCGCCGGCACCGGGCGGCTCGCCGTCCAGGCGGGCCTCCCGGCACTGCGCGATGTCGCGGGCCGACCGGAGGATGGCCTGGCGAACCTCGTGGAGGCCGATCGTGGCGTGGGCCTCGGACGTGGCCGCCAGGAGCACGTCGAGCCTGGCGTGCTCCCGCTCCGCCCGGACGTGGGCCGCCAGGCTCCCGTGGAGCGCGACGATCGCGGCCACCCCGACGGCCAGGCCCCAGGGGTGCAGGGCGGCGACGGGACCCATCAGCAGGCCGATCGACACCGTCCCGACCCACAGCCATCCCCGGGTGGGGAGCGTGGCGGTGAGGGCCCGGCGGAGGGGGACCCGGTCGGCCAGGTGGAGGATCCCGGCCACGGCAAGGTTGTTGATCACGATGTACAGAGCGAGCCCGCAGAGCACCGCGACCAGGCGCCGGCCCTGCTCGTCGCCGGCCGGGTCGATGGCCCCGATGAGCAGCAGGGCCGCCCCGGCGCCGGCCAGGAGCTGGCCGAGGTTGAAGGCGACCTTGATGGGAGGAAGGCGTCTGGCCAGGTTCCCCACCGTGAGCCCCACGGCGAAGACCAGGAGGACCGGCACCGGAGGGAACACGAAGCTCATGGCCACCAGGAAGGCCTCCTGGAGGTCCATGGCCTCGCTCTCCTCCCGGTACAGGACCCTGAGCGGGGAGAGCTGGTCCGCCACGAACAGCACGAGGAACGCCGCCCACAGCCCGGGCCTGGGGAAGCCGTCCCCCCGACCGGCCGCCACGACGCCGGCCACGGCTCCGGCGCCCGCGATCACGGCCACCGCCACGTAGGCCCGGACCGACCGGGGGGCCTTCCCGCGCCGGTCCTGGCCCCGGGCCGGCCCCCGTCTCAACGGCCCCCTCCCCCTCCCGGCAGGAAGACCCGGAAGGCCGCTCCTCCGCCCGGGCGGTCCTCCACCCAGGCCCGGCCGCCGTGCAGCTCGGCGAAGCGGAGCACGAGGGAGAGCCCGATTCCCGTTCCGGGCACGGGGCGGGCCTCGGGACCCCGGCGGAAGGCCTCGAATACCGCGGCCTTGAGCTCTTCGGGGACGCCCCGCCCGTCGTCCTCGACGCCGATCAGGACGCCCCCGTCGTGGGCCCGGACGGTGACCCAGACGGAGGCCTCCGGGGGGGTGTGGCGCACCGCGTTCACCACCAGGTTCTCCACGATCCGCTCGACCTTCGCCGCGTCGACCGGGATGACCACCGGGTCGGCCTCGACGCGGATGGCCCGTCCCCCGAACGCCTCCGACTGCTCCACGGCCTGCCGGACCACGGCTCCCACGTCCGCCGGCCGGAGGTTCGGCGACACGATGCCCCGTCCCAGCCGGTCCAGGTCGAGCAGGTCCGAGAGGAGCCGGTCCAGCTTGCGCGCGTTCGTGGCCACCCCCCGGATCAGGTCCCTCACCTCCTCCCGGGAGAGGGCCCCGAGGTCGTCCCGATCGAGGGTCAGGGCCGCCCCCAGGACGGCCGCCAGCGGCGTCCGGAGGTCGTGCGAGACCGCGGCCAGGAAGGTGTTCTTGAGCTCGTCGAGAGCCCTCAGGCGGCGGGCGGCCTCCCGCTCCTGTTCCAGGGTCAGCTCGAGAGCCCCTTCGGCCAGCTTGCGGTCGTTGACGTTGGTGGCCGACCCCACCCACTCCCGCACGGTGCCGTCGGGCGCCATCACCGGCGTCCCCCTGACCAGCCACCACTCGTAGGCTCCCTCGCGGTTCCTGACGCGGTACTCGACCTCGTAGATGCTCCGCGAGGCCCCGGCCCGCTCCCACAGGCGCTCGGCGCGCTCCCGGTCGTCGGGATGGATCGCCTCCAGCCATCCGCCCCCCGCCGCCTCCTCGGGGTCCTGGCCGGTGATCGCCGTCCACATTGCCCCGGCCTCGCCCATCTCGCCCTCCGGCGACGCCGTCCAGACCACCTGGGCCGTGGCGTTCACCAGGGAGCGGTAGCGCTCCTCGCTCTCCCGGAGGGCCTCCTCGGCGCGCTTGCGCTCGATGGCCAGCGCGATGCGGTCGGCGACGGTGGAGAGCGCCCGGAGGCTGTCGTCGGAGAGCTGGCGGCGGGCGAACACCGCGATGAGGCCCAGCGCGCGGTCCCCGACGACCAGGGGGTGCCCGGCCAGGGCGGTCATGCCGGCCTCGCCGGCCCACGCGGCGCTGATGAACCGGGGCTCGTCGGGCACCCGGTTGGTCAGGAACGGCCTGCGGGAGCGCAGCACCCCCCCCAGGGCCAGGCCGTCCGCGGGGACCTCCCCTCCGACGGGGGGATCCCCCGGATCCATGCCGCCCACGGCCTCGAGCCGGCAGGTGTCGTCCGACGCCCGGTACGACCAGATCCGGACCGTGGCGGCGTCCAGGTGGCGCTGCATCGCGTCGGCGCACCGCCCCAGGACCTCCTCCAGGGGGACGTCCTCGGTCACGGCGGTGGCCACCTCGGCACCCAGGGCCTCCAGGTCGGCCCGGCGGAGCAGCGCCTCCTCGACCCGCTTCTCCTCGGTGATGTCCAGGTAGAGCCCCTGCGTGTACAGCACCTCGCCGTCGGGGCCCCGGACGACCACGTCCTGGTCACGCAGCCAGACCATGCGGCCGTCCCTGCGGAAGGCGCGGTACTCGACGCAGAAGGGCGTCTCGTCTCCGGTGGTCCGCTTGAGCTCATCGAGGACCCTGTCCCTGTCGTCCGGGTGTATGCACCGGATCCAGAGGTCGGGGTCGGCCACCCACTCCTCGGGCGTGTATCCCATCAGGCCCTCGATCTGGGGGCTCACGTAGAGGTGGGTGGCCACCTCGTCGAGGGCGCAGATGTAGGTGACCGCCGGGAGCTGCTCGACCAGGTTGCGGTACCTGGCCTCGGTCTCCCGGAGCCGTCGCTCCACGAGCTGCTGTTGGGCCTTCATCCGGACGCCCCGCGTTCCCTGCCCAATACTGTCGGCCGGACGGGGGCCCTCCTTGACGGGCAGGGGGACGGGGTCAGCCGGCGGCCAGGACCTCCTCGACCTCCCGCAGCGTGGCCGGGTCCAGGTCGATCTCGCCCGCCTCCGCGTTCTGCCGGACGTGGGCGGGGTTCCGGCTCCCCGCGATGGCGGAGGTGACGCCGGGCTGGTGCACCGTCCAGGCCAGCGCGAGCTGGGCGAGGGTGACGTCCAGCCTCTCCGCGATCGGGCGGAGCTCGTCCACCAGGGCCAGGTTGCGCTCCCGGTTCCCCGGCCCGAACAGCCGCCGGGCGTCGCCGTCCTTCGGGTCGGCCCGCCAGTCCCCGGGGCCGAACTCGGTGCCGGGGCCGATCGCCCCGGTGAGGAGCCCGTAGGCCAGGGGCCCGTAGGCCACCGTCCCGATGCCCGCCTCCCCGCACCACGCCACCAGCTCGGCGCGGTCCCGGTAAAGCATCGAGAGCTCGGGCTGGAGGGAGTCGACGTGTCGGATCCCCAGGCACCGTTCGATCAGGTCCCTGTCGAAGTTGGAGACCCCCACGAACCGGACCAGGCCATCCTGCGCGAGCTCGGCCATGGACCCCCACGTCTCCTCGACGGGGACCCCGGTCCGGTCGGGCCAGTGGAGCTGGTACAGGTCGACGTGGTCCACCCCCAGGCGGCGGAGGCTCCCCTCCACCGCCCGGCGGACCTGCTCGGGACGGAACCCGGTGCCCTCCGGCTCGGGGGCCACCTTGGTGGCGATCAGGACCTCGTCGCGGCGGCCCCGGAGGGCCCTGCCGACGAGCTCCTCGGAGCGCCCGTTCCCGTAGACCTCGGCCGTGTCGATCCAGTCGATCCCGGCCTCGAGCGCGGCATCGACCGCCCCGACGACCTCGGCGTCCGGCGGGTTGGGCCCGTAGGCCTCGCCGCCCATCTCCCAGGCGCCGAAGCCGATGACCGACACCTCGGGCCCATGGGCCCCCAACCGCCGGGACTTCACGACCCGGAATCTACCCGAACGGCACCCCGACGTCGGCCGGCGACGCGATACCATCGACGGGGAGGCCGGCCGCGCCGTACCGCCGGCATGCGCGCATGGGAACGAAGTCCGTCCCGAAGTCCGTGGAGGAAAGGGAGCACGTCGTCGTGCGGTTCGCCGGCGACTCCGGCGACGGGATGCAGCTGACCGGCGACCGGTTCACCAAC
>JACQTL010000205.1 GCA_016210805.1 Actinomycetota bacterium
GCCTCCTGGACGATGCGGTACAGGACGGCGCGCACCTCCTGCGGAGGCTCGCCGGCGAACAGGTCCTCCACTCGGTTCTCGAGGCCTCCGGCCGCGGTGATGGAGGCGACGAGGGCCCGGATCGTGGCGGCGAGGCCGTCGCGCTCGAGGGCCGGCGGGGCCAGCTCGAACATCAGCTGGCGGAGCCGGCGGACGGCCTCGCTGACCGTCTCGTCGAGGTCGTCCAGCATCCCGGCGAGGTCGCCGTCGTCCAGGTGCCGGCGGAGGAGTCCCAGACGGAGGGCCACGGCGGCCAGGACCTGCACCGAGTCGTCGTGGATGTCGGCGGCGACGCGGCGGCGCTCCTCCTCCTCCGCGTGGATGAGGTGCCGGAGCAGCTGGCGGCGCTCGGCCTCGCGACGCTGGAGGAGGTCGAAGCTCGTGCGCAGCTCTCGTTCCACCTCCTTGCGCTCCGTGATGTCCCGGATGTTGATGAGGATCCCTCCGACCGCGGGGTCGGCCAGCAGGTTGGAGCCGACGGCCTCGACGGTGCGCCACGTCCCGTCCTGGTGCCGGACCCGGAAGGGGAGTATGCGGCGCACGCTCGAGTCCCCCAGGACCTCGGCGAACACCTCCCCGGCCGACTCGAGGTCGTCGGGGTGGATCAGGTCGAAGGCGTTCGAGCCGAGCAGCGCCTCCGGCTCCCATCCGAGGAGCTCGCGAGCCGACGGGCTCACGTAGAGGAGGATGCCACGCCCGTCCACGGCCACGATGACGTCGGTGGCGTGCTCGACCATCGCCCGGAACCGCCGCTCGCTCAGGGCGGCCTCCTCCTCAGCGTGCTTCAGGTCGGTGATGTCGAGCATGACACCCTGGATGCAGTGGGGCTCGCCGGACGCGTTCCGCACGATCCTGGCCCGGTCGTGGACCCACACCGTCCGGCCATCCCTGGAGAGCATCCGGTACTCGAGGTCGAAGTCCCGGCCGGATGCGTAGGTCGCGGCGCAGGCCGCGGTGGCACTGTCCCTGTCGGCCGGGTGGAGCTGCGACTCCCAGATCCCGGGGTCGGCCAGCCATTCCTCCACCGAGAAGCCGAGGACCGGGAGGATCTGCTCGCTGACGAACAAGCGGCGCTTCTCGCCGACGGTGTTCACGTAGGTGATCGCCGGGAGCTGCTCCACGAGGGACCGGTACCTCGCCTCGGACTCGCGGAGGCGGGCCTCGGCCCTGACCACACCTCCGATGTCACGGCAGATCGCCGAGACGCCGACCGGGACCCCCCGGTCGTCGAGGATCGGCGAGACGGTGAGGGAGACGTCGATGCGCCTCCCGTCCCTGGCCATCCGGACCGTTCGCAGGTGGTGCAGGCGCTCCCCCGAGCGGATGCGCGCGAGGATCCGCTCCATCTCCGGGCGACGGTCCCGGGGAACGACCGTGGAGATGTGGCGTCCGACCATGTCCTCGGCCGGGAACCCGTACATCCGCTCGGCCGCGGGGTTCCAGGTCTCGACCACGCCCCCCAGGGTTGCTCCGATGATCGCGTCGTCGCTCGACTCGACGATCGCCGCCAGTGTGTACAGCTTGCGATCGCGCTCGCGAGCGTGCTCCCCGGCCGCCATGACCCTCCATCGATTGTGGTTGCTTGTATTGTCGGCACGTTGCGCCGAGGAGCGTCGGGCCGGAGGACCCGATGGTGGGGGGCCGTTCGGGCCCTCAGATCGCGCCGGCCCCTGCCTGGGCGGTGGCGAGGCCGTCGAGCCAGTCGGAGGAGCGTTCGCTCACGGCGAGCTGGGCGAGCTCCCGCTCGATGCCCAGGGCCAGCACGCCCACGGCGATGGCCCGGGCGGCCCCGGGGCCAAGCCGCGGCCGTTGGTAGACTGGACCCGGCCGGGAGACCCGGTCTTCGGTTTGCCTGGGCGGGGTGGCCGAGTGGTTAGGCAGAGGTCTGCAAAACCTCGCACACCGGTTCAATTCCGGTCCCCGCCTCCACCCCGGGAATGGTCGCCGCCTCCCCGGGTACAATCGACGGGCACCTCGGGCGGTTAGCTCAGGGGGAGAGCGCTTCCTTGACGCGGAAGAGGTCAGAGGTTCAAATCCTCTACCGCCCACCGATTCTCAAGGGTTCGTGATCGATCGCTTCGATCGCCGGGATCGGCAACTTGACGCATGCGGTGACCGCGGAGAGATCGACGGCATCGTGAGCATCTCTATAGTTGGAGCCGATGGGCGGAATGGACGCGAGTAGGGCAAGAGGCGGCATGGGAACCGGCCTGACCGAGTTCCCCCTCCTCGACGCCATCGCCGGGCGCCGCGCACGCCGCTTCGGTCTCGGGATGGAGCTCCCGTCGGGTCCCCTTGCCTACACCTCCAAGGCCGAGCCGGTCCCGCTGTCGGAGCTCGAGCGGTCGATGCTGATCGCGGCCGGCACGGGAGTCACCGGCTGGACGTTCGGGGTGCCCTTCGGCCCCGACCGTCCCGACGAGCACGCCCACTACACCCAGCGGTACACGGGACGTACCACGCCGACCGCCGCCGGGATCGGCACTCCGGTGCTCTTCACGGCCGATGACTCAGGCACCTATCTCACGAATACCCGAGACCGGCTCCCGGAACGAGTTCGCGAGTTCGAAGGGGACCGCGCCAGCGCGCTCGAGCACATCGTCGACCTGTGCCGTGCGAACACCGTGCAGCTCTCCGAACGCCGGCTCGATCTCCCCGCTGCCCCGCCGCACATGCTCGAGCCGAACCTCTGGATGGCGAACGCGTCGGGCTCGACACTGTTCATGCCCGTCGGCGACGCGAGCGAACAGGTGCTGGGGTTCATGGCCATGGCCCTGGCCAACGGGAACGTGCTCGTCGACGACATCGCCGGACGGCCGGCCGGAGACCCGGGACCCTTCATCCGTAGCGGTCTCCTGAACGAGACGAAGCGCGTCCCGTTGACGGTGCTCCAGCAGATGGCCTACGAGGGCAACGTCGCGGAGCTCGCGTTCATCGGCCACAACATTGTGCTCACCATGCAGGCCATGGGGCTGGGCGGCCTCTACTTCAACGGGCTCAACCGATGGAGCATCCTCGGGGCGTTCTCCGAGGGCGGGGTCGAGGGACTCGGATTCCGGTTCGTACATGACGACCGCTGGGTGCTGCCGAACCCGGTCGGGCTCGACGGCCACATCGAGGGCCTGTGCCCGCCGTATGTGTCGGACATGAGTGAGGCGGTCAACATCTTCATCGACCGTAAGTTCGGTCCGGAGGGCGCCTACGACCCGCGGACTCCCGGACCTTGGCAGGATGCGAAGACGGTCAAACAGGGCGTCACCCCCTACTCCGCGGAGTTCGTCGACTGTCTCACGGACGTCGCCCAATACGTCTACGACACCTACGGCAGGTTCCCGAACACCTTCACGACTATGGTGCTCTCGGGCTACGTCCAGGCGGTGCACCTCGACACAGGCTTCTACGACACCAACTACCAGCCCGGCGCCTACCTCGAGACGCACGCCCACCACATGGAGCGCTGGCACGGAGCCGGCGCCGGGAGCTAAGCACCGATCGGTCACCGCTCGACCGCTGCTCGTGGCGGGATATGACGAAAGGGTTGACCTTTCCGGTTCCCCCCGCGAGGATGGCGCGGCCATGGGCCAGGTCGCCACGCGGTCGCCATCCCCGACCGGGATCGATGCGCCTCCGCGCCGGCGCGGATGGGGGCGGCCCCTGGTCGCCTTCCTGGTGGCGCTCGCGCTCGCGGGAGCGGTCGCCTGGCTGGTCCCCCGGGCCGCCGAGGCCGACCGCCTGGCCGACCGGGGCCGGGCCCTCCGCGAGGAGGTATCGGCCGCGTCCGCTGCGCTAGAGGCGGCCAGGGCCAGGCTGGAGGGCCTCCGGGAGGAGCTGGCCCGGGAGTCCGAGATCGGAGAAGCCCTCAGCTCCGACTCGACGCGCCAGGGGCGGCGGATCGAGGCGCTCCAGCGGAAGGTGGGCGCCCTCGTCGAACGGGTCGCCTCGCTGACCGAGCAGGGCGAGGAGGCCGAGCGGCGTGCGGCCGAGGAGGCGGCCAGGGCCGCGACGCCCTCCGGCGGGGGAGGGGGACCCCTCTCCGTCGAGCCTCCGAACATCGAATACTGCCTCACCGGCATCGATGCGAAGACGGGCCAGGAGATCGAGGTGTGCTACCAGCGATGATCGGCTCGGTGAGGATCGGAGTCATCACGGTCGCTCTGGCCGGCTCGGTCGCGGCCGGGGTCGTTGCCGCCCGGGCCCTCCCCGACGCGATGGACCTGGACGCCCGCTCCGCGGAGGTCGAGGCCCTCCAGGAGGAGTTCGCGGGCGTGCTCGGCGAGACCGAGGCCCTGGATGGCGAGGCCGCGGAGCTCGCCGTGGCGCTGGAGGACCGGCGAGAGGGCAACGAGACGCTGAGCGGGAAGACGCAGCGCCAGGCCGTGCGCATAGAGAAGCTCACCGGGAGGCTCGGCTCGTTGCGCGACCGGGTGGCCGGCCTCGAGGAACGGCTGGCCGAGCTGGACGGCTGAGCGGTCCGTCCGGACGGCGCACCGCCGCACACCGGGCTCAGGCGCCGGGGGGTCAGGCCCGGGAGGCCACCTCCGGGGTCCGCCCGGCCGGCACGAACGCGTGCCTCACCGTCGAGACGCCCCACAGGACCAGGACGTCGGCGGAGAGCCACACGAACGCCGTCCGCGACCCTCCGGTGAGCCCGACGACCACGAGGACCAGGGCGGCCGCTCCCAGGGCGGCGGCGATCCCAACCAGCGCGTTCGACCAGCCGCTCGACCTGGCCGGGCTCGAGAGCGAGCACATCGCCATCCCGACCACCCCGAGGGCCAGGACCCCGGTGCGGTAGCTGCCGAGCAGGGGCCAGCCCCAGGCCCTCTCCACCGCCAGGTAGATCCCCACCGTGAGGGCGGCGAGCGCGGTTCTGGCCCCGTCCTTCCAGGTGAGTCCCGCGGCTCCAACCTCCTTCCGCGTCGCGCGTTGCCATCCCGAAACTGGCAGACGCGGGCGGGTTGCGGGGTCAGGAGCGAAGGTCCCTGGGCCTTCGGGTCGTTCAGAGGCCCGGGCGGAGACGGCGGAGGACCTCGTCGTGGAGCAGCCCGTTGGTCGTGAGCACGCTGCCGCCGTCGGTCGGCGGGTCCCCCTCGAACGTTGTCATCCGCCCTCCGGCCTCCTCCACGACGACCTGCACCGCGGTGAAGTCCCACGTCCGCAGGCTGGGTTCGAGCATGAACTCGGCGGCCCCCCTGGCCACCAGGACGTGGCCCCAGAAGTCCCCGAAGATCCGGGTCCGGTACGCCGTGCGGGCCAGCTCCCGGTAGGGCTCGGCCAGGGGCCCGTCGAGCCAGTCCTTGATCCCCGAGGAGAGCATCAGCGCCTCGGACAGGTCCCGCTCGTCCGACACCCGGATGGGCTCCCCGTTCAGCCTGGCTCCCTGTCCGAGCACGGCCTCGTACCGCTCGCCGAGCCCCGGGGCCCCCACCAGGCCCAGGATGGGGCGATCCCCGTCCACGAGGCCGATCAGGGTCGCCCACA
>JACQTL010000206.1 GCA_016210805.1 Actinomycetota bacterium
ACGAGTAGGTGTTGTCCGAGAAGCAGTCGCCCCCGGCAGACGGGGCGGCCAGGGCCAGGGTCGCATCGAGCGTGCGGATCTGGACCAGGCCGGGTACGGCGGTCTCGGGGATGGCCGGGTTCGGCGGGGCGAGCTCCGGGTTCGCCATGCCCTCCTGGGCCGGCGGGGCGGGCTGGTCGCGCCAGTCGCCGGCCGGGAAGTCGTCGTCGAGGGTGTCGATGTAGTAGCCCAGCCCCTCCACGGTGATCCCCAGCTCGCCGCCCAGCGTGGGGCCGATCCGGAACCCGCACCCGTAGGTGAGCTGGATGGCAACGGGCAGGCTTGACGAGTAGGTGTTGTCCGAGAAGCAGTCGCCCCCGGCAGACGGGGCGGCCAGGGCCAGGTCGCCCTGCCCCGAGCGCCGGACCAGGTTCCCGCGGACCTCGTTCCCCTCGGTGATCCACAGGTTCCGGTCGAGGTTGGGGATCACGATGATCCCGTACCGCTCGTGGTCCTCGACGACGTTCCCGGTGACCAGGTTCCCCTGCGTTCCCGGGAGGGCGATCCCGTACCCGATCGCCGAGTACGGCGCGGCCTTGGCCGGGGCCTCGCGGTTGTTGTTGTCGTGGACCCAGTTCCCGGCGATCGTGATGTCGTGCTGCGGCGGGAGCAGCTCGGAGTCGAGCGTGTTCGGCACGATCCCGGCCATGTTGTAGCGCCACTCGGAGTTCACGATGAGCAGCTCGCCGCTGGCGTTCGTCCCGGAGTACCCCAGCCCGTTGTCCTCGGCGATGACGTCCGTGATCACCGCGTGGCACGGGTCGCACTGCCCGATGTAGAAGCCGGAGTCCGGGTGCCCGCTGGCGAACGAGAGCTCGAAGCGCCCGTACACCGAGTCGAACGCGTACACGCCGTAGTCGCCGTTCGCGTAGGCGGTCAGGTAGGAGCCCCGGTACCCGAAGACGCCGGTCCAGTAGAACCCGTTGAGCTGGTAGTGGCGGGCGGTCATGTTCTCGATGGACACGCCGTCGGCCTCCAGGACGTGGATCCCGTTCGGCCGGGTGAGCTCGCCGTCCAGGATCACCTCGTTGCGGTCGGTCCCCCTGATCGTGATGAACGGCGTGGTCACCCTGACGGCCTCGTGGTAGACGCCGGGGGAGACCAGGACCAGGCCGCCGGGCTCCGCCCGGTCGACGGCCTCCTGGATCGTGGCGGCGTCCTGGGGGACCCGGATAGTGGGGCCCGGCGAGGTGGGGGGCTCCTCGCGCCCCGGCCCGACGCCGCCGGTCCCGGCGGGCAGGGGGACGTCGCCCACCAGGATCGTTCCGGCCATCCCCACGCCGGGGGCCCCGTGGTAGATGCAGTAGAAGGGGATCACTCCCTCCCGGTCGAGATCGAGCTCGAAGGTGTCGCCGGGGGCCATGTTCCCGGAGTCGAACGAGCCGTCGTCGGCGGTGACCGTGTGCGGGTTCCGGCCGTCGTTCACGAACTCGACCTCGCCGCCCACCGGCACCCTGATCACGTCGGGGGCGAAGAAGTCGTCGAGGGCGGTGACCTTCGTGTAGCCCTCCTCCTGGGCGCCGGCCCACCCGGGGACGCCGAACAGCACCCACAGGGCGAACGCGGAGCACAGCGCGAGCCTGGAGCGCATCACGAGCGGCCCTCCCCGGCGCGGACGATAGCAGCGAGGCGGCAGGGTGGCGAAGCCGCCCGTTGAGGGAACGCTCCACCCGGCGTAGCGTTGCGGGCGAGGAACAGGAGGACCTTCGGATGCCCCCGGTGAGGCTCACCGCGCAGGACGCCCAGTACCTGTACCTGGAGCGCCCCAACCAGCACATGCACGTCGGGGGGGTCATGGTCCTCGACCCCTCGACCGGCCCGGGCGGCGCGCTCCGCTTCGAGGACCTCGTCGCGTTCATCGGGTCGCGCCTGCACCTCGCGCCCCGGTTCCGCCAGCGCGTGCTCCCGGTCCCCGGGAACGTGGCCCGGCCGGTGTGGGCCGACGACGCCGACTTCGACGTCGAGTTCCACATGCGCCGGGCGGCCCTCCCGCACCCCGGCGGGCGGCGCGAGCTGGCCGACTACGTCCAGCGCGTGATGTCCCGCCCCCTGGACCGGTCCAAGCCGCTCTGGGAGATGTACTTCATCGAGGGGCTGGAGGACGGGATGGTGGCCCTCCTGACCAAGGTCCACCACTGCATGATCGACGGCATCTCGGCGATCGACCTGGCCACCGTGATGTTCGACTTCACCCCGGAGCCCCAGGTCCTCAGCCCGGAGCGGTGGACCCCGGATCCCGAGCCCTCCCGGGCCCAGCTCCTGCTCGACGCGCTCCGGGAGCAGGCCGTGAACCCGGTGAGCGCGATGGCCTCTGCGGCGCGCACGCTGGCCACCGCTCCCGCCCGGGCCGCCGACACGGTCGGCGCCGTGGTCTCCGGGGCCCGGGACATGCTGGGCATGGGAACCCCCCCCAAGGGGCCCTTCGACGTGGCCCGGATCGGCCCGAACCGCCGGTTCGCCATGGCGGAGGCGCCCGTGCAGCGCTTCAAGGACGTGAAGCACGCCCTGGGCGGGACGGTGAACGACGTCATCTTGTGCACCGTGGCCGGGGGGCTTCACGGGCTGCTCAAGGCCCGCCGGGAGCCCACCCGGAACCGGACCCTCAGGGCCATGGTCCCCGTCTCGGTCAGGGCCGACGCCGAGAAGATGGTCCTGGGGAACAGGGTCTCGATGATCTTCGTGGACCTCCCGGTGGGGGCGATGTCGGCGGCCAGGCGGCTCTCGCTGATCACCGAGCACACCAAGGACCTCAAGGAGTCGATGATGGCCGTGAGCGCCGAGACGATCGTGAACCTCGGCACGTGGGCGCCTCCCACGCTCCACGCGCTGGCCGCCCGCCTGGTGACGCGGGCCCGGTGGTTCAACCTGGTCGTGTCGAACGTCCCGGGGCCGCAGGTCCCGATGTACGTGGCCGGTTCGAAGCTCGTGGTGTCCTACCCGATCATGCCCCTCGCCGAGAACGTGGCCCTGTCGGTGGCCGTGACCAGCCTGGCCGGCACGATGGGCTTCGGCCTGTCCAGCGACTGGGACGCCCTCCCCGAGATCGACTTCCTGGCCGCCGCGATCCAGGAGTCCCTCGACGACCTGACGAAGGCCGCCGAACAGGCCTGAAGATCTAGGAAGTCTGCGGCCGGCGCGCCCGGCGCCGGAGGAACCCACCAAACTGACGAGTTTGACCGTCACGGTGGCGCGGCCCGGACCCGAAGAGCCGCGCCGTGGCCCATGGTCGACGGATGCCTGCTCAACGAGAACAAGCGGCCGATCACCCCCGGAATCGGTCAGTCTTCCCCCAAGGCGGACCATTCTTCCTCGGTTCCCCTGGACAGCTCGGGGTTGCCGTCACTAGCATCCACGCCGTCAGGACGTGACCGGACCGTGCGGCGCGGTCCTCCTCGCCGAACTCTCCGGGGGAGGGGATCAAGATGCACCCCCAAGGCGCGCCCGTCTCGGTCTTTCCTCGTACGCTTCGCCCTCACCGCGGCGATGGTCCTCCCGGCCCTCCCGCTCTCCCCCTATCACGCCCTGGCCGGGCCGGAGGTGGCGGCGGAGAAGCAGCCCCCCGGACCTCCCCCCCGGGAGCTCACCTCCTCCGAGCGGGTCCCCCCGCTCGCCGAGATGTCCGAGGACGGTCTCCGAGACCCTCAGGAGGCTCCGCCCGTGGAGTTGGCCGCCGTGGCGAACCCCGCGGAGGTCGTGGCCGGGAAACAGCTCCGCCCCGAGCTGGGAGGTCCGGCCCACGACGTGTACGGAACGGGTCCGAACGGGGCCGAGCACCTCGCCCTGATCTACCCCATGGTCGTGAACTACCGGGACCCCGAGGGCAACTGGCGGAAGATCGCCGACTCCCTCGCTCCCCATCCCGAGGGGAGATGGACCAACGCCGGGGGAGCCTTCACCGTGCGGTTCCCCGAGGAGATGGCCCCCGGGGCGGC
>JACQTL010000214.1 GCA_016210805.1 Actinomycetota bacterium
AGTTCTCGCGGACCGTCGACCTCTCCACCGGCGGCGACGTGACGATAGGCATCTCGACCTACGTGATGGACCGGCACACCGGGCTGGCCGTGAACTGCTGCGGCCAGGACCCGTCGCCGAAGGAGGGACATCTCCTCAAGTTCCCGTTCGGAGTGCAGCAGGACGAGGCCTACGACTTCTGGGACGACACCGCCGGGCGGGCCTTCCCCACCCGTTTCACCGGGACCGAGGAGGTCGCCGGGATCACCACCTACCGGTTCGTGAGCGAGGTCCCCGAGACTCTCATCTCGACCGAGACCGTGCCGGGGTTCATCCTGGGCCACGAGGAGGCCTCGCTCGAGGTGGAGCGCTTCTACACCGCGGAGACCACCCTGTGGGTGGAGCCCATCACCGGGGCGATCATCAAGGGGTCCCAGACCGCTCGCCAGTGGTTCGTGGACCCGATCACACCCGGGCGGGATGTGGTCCTGCAGGACACCAGCTTCACCAACACCGACGAGTCGGTCCAGGCCACCGCGGACCGGGTCTCCGACGACGTCGGGAAGCTGAAGCTCGTGACGCTCTGGATCCCCGTGGTCGGCGGGATCGCCGGCATCATCCTCGCGGTCGCGGGGCTGTGGGCGCTGGTCCGGGAGCCCGCCGAGCGGAGCGAGCCCCGGACCGAGCCGGCGTCCGCCGTATAGCCCGGCCCGCCCAGCCCTCCTGCCCGGCCCGGCGGCTGCGGTAGCGTGCTCGCCGTGGCCTCCCCACGGACGGATCGGCGCCTCGACCTGGCCCTGGCCGCCGTGGTCGCCCTCGCCGTGATGGGCCCCCTGCTCGCGCCGGGCTTCGTCCTCACCTACGACATGGTCTTCGTCCCCCGGGCCCGGATCGGGCTGGACCTGCTCGGGGTCGCGCCGACCCTCCCCCGGGCGGTTCCCACGGCGTTCCTGGCCGCCGCGGGCTCCCGGGTCCTGGGCGGTGAGGTGGTCCAGAAGGTCGTGCTCCTGGCCATCCCCTTCCTGGCCACGCTGGGGGTCGCCCGGTTGGTCCCTTCCCGGAGCCGGGCAGCGCGGGCGGGGGCCGGGCTCGTCTACGCGTGGAACCCCCTCATGTACGAGCGCCTCCTCATGGGACATTGGGCGTTCCTCCTCGGCGCCGCCGTCCTCCCGTGGGTGGTCGGCGCCGCGATCCGCCTGCGCCGGCGGGAGCGGGGGGCCGGATGGGCGCTCCTTCTCTGGACGGCCGGCGCGGCAGCGGCGAACCCCTACGCGGGGCTGCTCGCGGCCGCCGTCGCGCTCGCCGTGGCGCTCGCTCCCGGGTCGGCGTCCCCTCGAGCGGGCCGGGTCGCCGCCCTCGTGGCCGGAGGCGCGGTCGCCGCGAACCTCCCGTGGCTGGTCCCCGCGATCCTCGGCCCGGCCGTCCCGGAGAGCCCAGGGGTCGCCGTGGAGCTCTTCGGGGCCCGCTCGGACTCGCCGCTCGGCCTCGTGGGCAGCCTCGCCTCGCTCGGCGGACTGTGGCGGTCCGACCTCGCGCCGCCGGCACGCGACACCCTGGCCTGGGTGCCGGCCTTCACCCTCCTCGTCACGCTGGCCGCGGTGGGCTGGCGGGAGCTCGGGAAAAGGATCGGGGCCGGCCCCCGCAACGGGGTGGTCGGCGCGGGCCTGGTCGGCCTCCTGGTGGCCGCGGCGCCCCGGCTCCCCCTCCTCGACGGGGCCGCAGCCTGGGCGGCCGGCACGCTTCCGGGGGGCGGGATCCTCAGGGACTCCCAGAAGTTCGTGCTACCCCTGGCCCTGGCCCTGGCCCTCGGGTTCGGGCTCGGCGTGGAGTGGCTCCTCGACCGGGCCCCGGGGCCCCGGGCCCGCCGGTGGGCCGCCGCGCTGGTCCCGCTGCTGCCCATCGCCCTGGCCCCCACCCTCGTCTGGGGCGCCGGAGGGCGCCTGTTCACTTCGTCGTTCCCCCCCTCCTGGGAGCGGGCCCGCCAGATCGTGCACGCCGACCCGCAGCGGGGGGGGGTGCTCTTCCTCCCCTGGCACCAGCACCTTCCGTTCTCGTGGAACCGGGGACGGACCGTACACGAGCCCGCGTCGTTCACCTTCGACCGCCCGGTGCTGGCCAGCTCGTCGCTGGAGCTCGGACCCCACGAGCTGCCCCAGGAGGACCCCTGGGCCCGGGCCGCCGATCCGCTCCTTCGGAGCCCGGCCGATCTCACCGGCGAGCTCTCCTCGCTCGGGATCCGCCACGTTGTCCTGGCCAAGGAGGCGGACTGGGAGAGCTACCCTCCCCGGCTGGGGGAACCTTGGGAGGTCGTGCTCGACGGCCCGGACCTCCGGGTCTACCGAGGCCCCCCGGCCGCCCCCGTGCCCCGGTTCCCGGAGCCGCCGGCGTGGGCCGTGCTCGGGGCTGACGCCGTCACGGTCTCGCTGGTCCTGTGGGCCGGGGGCCGGGCCGTCGCGCTGCGGCGGGCGGCAGCAGGGCCCGGAGCGGGCGGCCCCGGCCCAGGTACCCGTAGGCGAGGAGGAACGGGAAGGTCAGGGCCTCCACCAGCAGGCGGTCCCCCGGAGCCATCCTCTCCCGCCACTCCTCGTCGGCCCTGACCGGCACCGGGCCCTCCTGGAACCGCACGGGGTTCCCGGCCACCGTGTGGGCGGTTCCCAGGGTGGCGGTCCCGTCCGGTCCCAGGAAGTCGAGCGGCGCCTCCGGTGCCCCGATGCCGCCCAGGACCCTGCCCAGCTCGCCGCGGAGGTCGCCGACCAGGTCCTCGTACCGCAGGAAGGTATAGTCCTGCCCGGCCAGCCGGGTGGCGTGGGCGGCCAGGTTGGTGGCGTCGTAGGCCAGGGCGGTCCGCAGGGCCGGGAACCGGGGCATGTCCTGGGTCCGCCACGTGATCTCGGGCCGAGCCCGGGCCCTCCGCCACGAGAAGGCCACGGCCCGGCCGTCCCTCACCAGGTGGACGACCCGCACGTCGAACCCGGGGATCGTTCCCAGGACGAAGGCGTGGTTCGGGTCCTTGCTGGAATCGACCAGGAACCGGGCTCCGGAGACCTCGGCCATGGCCCGGTACAGAGCCTCGACCGCCGCCCGGTACCGGCCGAACCGCTCGCGGTAGCGCCGGGTCCACCCCCCGGTGAGCATCCGGGGGACCTGCCAGAGCTCGTCCACGGCACGCTTGTCCCGGCTGACCGCGTGGGCGTCCACCCGGTCCATGCTCCCGAAGGCCCGGCCGGCCACGTCCATCCAGAACGGGCACACGTGGAAGGGCGATCCGCAGCCGCAGAGCTGGTTCCCGATGAACCCGCGGTCCCACACGTGGCGCAGCTCGCCGAACGAGGCGAACCCCTCTACCTGGCCGAGCAGCCGGTCGAGCAGCGTGCTGCCCGTCCTGCCGTAGCCGGCCACGAACACGATCGTCGGTCCCAGAGGTGCCAGAGGTTCCTCCTCGCCTCCCGCCGGGCTCGCCGTGCGGCTTGCCCGCAGATACTGGCGCACGACGTGCGCCCCCTGCTATCCTCGGCCACCGGATTCGCGCGAGGGGGGATCAGGGTGATCGAGTGGCTGAGCAAGTTCTACTTCCTGATCCTGGCCATCATCCTGGCCGTCCTCCTGGCCTTCGCGGCCTCGTACGCCGCGGTCGTGTCGCAGAATCCCCTCCAGGTGGTCGAGGGCCAGCTGACCGACTACGGCCCGGTCGCCTGAGCCCAGGCCCCGGTTCCCCAGGGCCGTTGACTTCCCTCTTCGGCCCGGCGTAGCTTCCTGCCATTATCAGAAGAGGGGGAGCATCGATGAGCCGCATGCGGTCCGGGCCCTTCGCCGCCCTGGCAGTGGCCGTCGTCCTCGTCGCCGGGGCTTGCAGCGGCGGGGGAGAGGGCGACACGGGCGACGTGACGGTCGACATCGGGGTCGACGCCCAGAGCAAGGTGATCCGGATCGGCGCGCTGAACGACGTGAGCGGCCCGGCGGCCGTGATCGGGAAGCCGTTCGCCCTGGGCAAGCAGATCCTGGTGAACCAGATCAACGCCGGCGGCAGCGGCCTGCTCCCGGAGGGTTGGACGATCGAGCTCATCGAGCGCGACCACGGGTACAACCCGGGGTCCTCGGTCCAGTACTACAACGAGGTAAAGGACCAGGTCCTCTTCTTCGCCACGAGCTTCGGGACCCCGAACACGCTCCCCCTGCAGCCCCTCCTCGAGCAGGACGGGATCGTGGCCTTCCCGGCCTCCCTGTCCTCGGCGATGGCCGAGAACCAGTACACGCCCCCCATCGGGACGCCCTACTCCCTCGAGGCGATGAGGGCCATGGACTTCGCCGTGGAGGACGCCGGCGGGGCCGCGAACGTCAGGGCCGCGATCGTCTACCAGCAGGACGACTACGGGGCCGACGGGCTGGCCGGGTGGCGCCAGGCGGCCGAGCACCACGGGATCCAGATCGTGTCGGAGCAGGAGGTCACGCCGACCCAGAGCGACTTCACGGCCACGGTGACCGCGCTCCAGGGCGCCGGGGCGAACTACGTGATGCTGACCACGCTCCCCACGGCGACGATCTCGATCCTCGGCACGGCGGCGGGTCTGGGGTTCGAGCCGGCCTGGCTCGGCAACACGCCCTCATGGGTGGACGCTTTCTCGAACCCCGAGATCCTCCCCATCGCGGCCCGGGACACCTACTACTGGATCTCGAGCCTCCCGGTGTGGCGCGAGAGCCTCCCCGGGATCGACGCGTTCCACGGGGCCTTCGAGCGATTCGCCGCCGAGGAGGCGACGCCGAACTTCTACATCCTCGCGTCGTACATCCAGGGGCTCGTGGAGATCGAGGCGGCCCGGCGGGCCATCGAGGGCGGGGACATCTCGCGGGCCGGCTACCTGGAGG
>JACQTL010000207.1 GCA_016210805.1 Actinomycetota bacterium
CCGCGGGACTTGAAGAGGCGGCCCAGGGACGCGGTGGTGATGCCCTTCCCGAGCCCGGAGGCGACTCCTCCGGTGACGAAGATGAACTTCCGCTGGTCTGCCACCTCGGGATTCGATGCTAGCAGACCTTCGACCCCCGGGGCGCGCTTCGGCTCGGAGAATCCCGGGACCCGATCCCCTCAGGCGCCGGCCCGGCCGGCGGTCAGGCTCCCATCGAGGTCGCCGGAGGCTGGTCCAGGTGCCGGACCACCTGTCCGAAGTGCACGGGGTCGTGGATGCGCAGCCGGTGTCCCGCTCCCCGCCCCCCGCCCGTGATCTCCTGGCGGGCGGGGTCGACCCCCTCCACCTCGTGCAGGGGGATCACGGCCGGTCCCCCGGCCGCCCCCTCGACCGTGAGCCCGGCCACCCACAGCGCTCCGGCCACGGATGCCAGGACCAGGGACGGGACCAGGTCGCCACCCAGGAGGGCGACCACGGAGAGCATCGCCCCCACCGCGGCAGAAACGCGTACGTAGGCCCCGACCCTCGACCTCCTCAGGAACACCATCCGCGCCTCGGTGACGCCGAGCAGCCCCCGGTCCTCCTCGGGGTCGGGCGCAGGGCCGGGCAGAGGGCCGGGCCGGGCCGAGCAGGGCACGAGCAGGATGAGGCACTCGCCCGGCCACCGATCCCTGACCTGGCCGGCCAGGACCTCGCGGAGCTCGTCGTTCGAGTACCGCACGAATCCCATTGGCCCGAAGAGTACCCATCTGCCCGGCTCGCTACGCTTCAGGCCTTCCCAGGCGGTCGTACCAGGCGAGCGGCGGAACCGAGCGGATCAGGCGGGAGAGGGTCACCGTCTCGGCCACGATGTTCAGGGCCACCGCCCCGGCCGCGGCCGCGCCCAGGGCGGCCGGGGGGAGCGCCGCGACGGCGGCGATCCCCAGCACGAACCCCAGGGCGTTCGAGCCGGCGTCCCCCAGCATCGCCCGCTCCCGGAGGTCGAACGGGAGGAGGACCAGCCCCGCCCCCAGGGCCCCGGCGACGGTGAGCCCCGCGATCCCCCCCGGATGGGCCACCAGGGCGGCCCCGGCGAGCGGTAGGAACCACTTCAGGGCCCGCCCCGGCGCCACGTCCAGGCCGTTCCACAGGTTGGCCCCCCCGGCCAGCACCGGAACCCCGAGGACCCAGGTCGGGGCCGTCACCCCGGGGAGCGCCGAGAGGGCCACCACCGAGGCGGCCACGATCGCCGCGACCTTGAGGATCCCGGTGGACACCCGGCCGGCCAGCAGCGCGCGGAGGTGCCCCCGGAGCCCGCGCTCGCCCCCGGGGGAGAGGTCGTCGGCCATGCCGGCCAGCGCCACCAGGGCCACCGCCCCGAGAACGACGGCCGGGGGACCGGCGGACGACCCGGCGCCGGACCGGCCGGACAGGGCCAGCCCGGCGGCCGTGCCGGCCGCCAGGCCCGCCGTGAGGGCGATGCCCAGCACGACGGGGAGCGCCACCCCCCGATGGTTGGGGGCCCGGAGCCGCCCCGGCGGGCGGGCCCGGAGGAGGAGGGCCGTGGGCAGGGCGACCGCGCCACCCACGGCTGCGGCGGCGAGGGCCGCCCCGAACGTCCTCACCGGAGCCGGAGGACCCGGGGCAGGACCGCCCGGACGATGTCCTTGCCCTGGCGGCCCCGATGGAGGAACCCGGGGATGTCCCGGCGGGTGAACCGGTGTCGGAGGTCCACCGGCACCTCCACCATGCGGAACCCCAGGCGAAGGGCGTCCACGGTCATGGCCGTCTCGACGCCGAACCCCGGGGCCAGCGGCCGGCAGGCCTCCAGGGCGGCGGCGGAGAGGGCCCGCTGCCCGGACAGGGGCTCCACCGGGGCCACCCCGACCGCGGCCCAGATGGCCGCCCGGGCGAACCGCTTGACCAGCCCGAACCCTCCGGTGGGGGGGCGGGGCAGGACGGCCACGGCCAGGTCGGCCCGGCCCTCGAGGACCGCGTCCAGGACGGGCCCCAGGTTCCCGGCGGTGAGGCCGAGGTCCCCGTCCACGAGCAGGTAGAAGTCGGCGGGGTCCACACGGCGGAGGGCGGCCTCGAGCGCGGCCCCCTTCCCGACGTCCCGGGGGGTGGTGAGCACCCGGGCCCCGGCCCCCGCGGCCACGGCGGCCGTGTCGTCGATAGAGCCGTCGTCCACCACGACGACCTCGTCCACGGGGAGCCCGGCCAGGGACCGCACCGTGTCCTCCACCCGGTCGGCCTCGTTCCGGGCGGCCACCAGGGCCAGGACCCGCCGGGGCTCCCCTCCCCGGCCCGCGCTCATGGCGGCGGGAGGATCGACTGGGCGCCCTCCTTGGTTCCGAAGTGACCGCCCCGCCGGTAAAGGATCAGGTCCTCGAGGGCCAGGACCAGGGCCGCCCCCCCGGCCGGCTCGCTCAGGTCGTCCACCGTCACGAGGTCGCCCCCCTGCTCGATCACCTCGTCCCGGCGCAGGACGGGGACGAAGCGGTAGTCGGTCGAGAGGCTCTCCCCCGCCGCCGTGGGCACGGACCGGCTGACCAGCTCCTGGATCAGCGGGATCAGGAACACGCCGGGGTCCCCGGGCAGGTCCCCCTCCCCGCCGGCCAGCACCACCACGATCTGCCCCTCGCCCCCCACCTCGGCCAGCTCGGCCGAGGTGAGCCCCTCCTGGCCGACCAGGAAGCCGCGGGACAGGAGCCGGACCAGGACGTCCTCGGTGGCCGGGTCGGCCACGAGGGGGTCGGGCGGGCCCTGGTCCAGGCGGACGGCCACGGCCACGCCGGCCTGGGCCGCCAGGGCGTCCGGCGGAGCGACCGGCACGCCGAGCGCCTCGGCGAGCTCCCTCTGGCGGGCCGGGTCGCTCACGTCCATCCTGGCGTCCACGACGATGGTGGCCACCACCTCGGCGCCGGCCACCTCGAGGGCCTGCCTGGCCTGCCCGACCAGGTCGCCGGTCACCCCCTCGTGGGTGACCACGACCACCCGGCGCCCCAGCAGGCGGTCCGAGACCATGAACGGGAGGGCCTCCTCGGCGAACAGCTCCAGCCGAGAGACCTGCTCCTCGAGCTCGCCGACCCGGGTCCTGAGGTCCTCGGCCTGCCGGCCGAGCTGCTCGGTGGTGGCCCGGTATCGGGAGACGATGCCCTGGTCGAGGACGGTGGTCCCCACGAGCACGCCGAGCCCGATGGCCATGAACACGGCGATGATGGTCACGACGTGGTACCGGAACGAGATCACACGAGCTCCCTGAGCTGGAAGAGGAACTGCCGGAAGAGCTCAACGAGCTGGCGGAGGAAAAGCCGCACGGGCTGGGAGACGATCGCGATCACCAGCATCGCGAACAGGGCCGACCCGATCACGAGCAGGACCTCCCGGGCCCGGGGCCGTCCCTGGTACAGGCGGGAGACGCCCTTGGCGTCCATGAGTATCTCGCCGACCCGCAGGCGCACGAGGAAGGTGCTGGACATGCCCATCCGGCCCTTGTCCAGGAACTCCCGGAGGTTCCCGTGGGTCCCGACGGCCACGATGAGCTCCGCACCCTTCTCGTGGGCCATGATGAAGGCCAGGTCCTCGCTCGTTCCCGAGGCCTCCACCACCGTGTGGGGCACCCCGAGCTGCTCCAGGCGCTCCCGGCCGGGAGCGTGGCCCCCGGGGTAGGCGTGCAGGACGACCTCCGTCGGCGCCCGGCGCCGGCTCCGGGGAAAAAGGGCCAGGGCCAGGGCACGCTCGGAGACGCTGTCCATGTCCCCGACGATGAGGTCCGGGCGGTAGCCCGCCTCGAGCAGCGCGTCGGCCCCTCCGTCCACCCCGATCAGGACCGGGCGGAGGTCGCGGATGTAGGGGCGCAGCGCGGCCAGGTCCTCCCGGTAGTGGTAGCCCCGGACCACGACCAGGACGGCCCGGCCGGACAGGTCGTGGGCCAGGTCCGGGAGCCCCACCCCTCCGAACAGGAGGTCGCGCTCCCGCTGCATGAACTCCAGGGTGTTCTCCGCGAAGCGTTCGAACCGGTCGGCCAGGGACCGCTGGGCGGCGTCCATCTCGGCCATCACGGCCTCGTCGTCGAGCAGCGTCCCCACGCCGACCAGGGCATCCCCCACGTAGATCCGGTCCCCGTCGACCCGGACCAGATCACCCTCCGAGAGCTTCGAGAGCAGGAGCTGGCCGACCTCGTCGAGGAGGGGGACGCCGGCCTGGACCAGGATCAGGGGGCCGAGGTTGGGGTACCGGCCGGTGATCGAGCGGCGGGCGTTCACCACCGCGTAGGCCCCCGCGGTCACCAGTGCCTCGGCCGACACCCGGTCCAGGTCCTCGTGGTCGATCACCGCGATCTCGCCCGGCTGGATCCGGCGGAGCAGGTTCTTGGTCCGGCGGTCCACGCGGGCCACGCGGGTGACCCGTGCCGCCCGGGCCACCCGTGCCACTCCCCCGGCCGGACGCTCCCCGCGTCGCCGGATCGGGCTGCGGCTCCTCGATGCGACCGTCGCGCTCACCCCTTCGCCGGGCCCGGAGCCGTCCCGGCGCTGCCCGGGACGCCCCGGCCCGGTCGGTGGATCACGCGCACACAGTAGCGAACGTCAGCCCGTCCGGCGCCGGCCCGCTCCCCTGGGGCTCGCCCCCGCCGGCTGCCCCCCGGCCTCGTCCCGGGTGGCCCGGGCCGCGGCCAGGAGCTCCTCGGCGTGGGTGGCGGCGGCCTCGCTGCCCGGGAGACCCGAGAGCATCCGGGAGAGCTCCGCCACCCGCTCTTCGTCCGCGAGCTGGACCACCGTGGCCTTCCCCGCCCGCTTCTCCACCCGGAAGTGCCGGTCCGCGAAGCAGGCGATCTGGGGGAGGTGGGTGACCACCAGGACCTGGCGGGTCCGGGCCAGCCGGGCTAGGCGGCGGCCGACGGCCAGGCCGGCCCTGCCTCCGATCCCCGCGTCCACCTCGTCGAACACGAGCGTGGGGACGTCGTCGAGGTCGGCCAGGACGCTCCGGCAGGCCAGCATCGCCCTGGACAGCTCTCCCCCCGAGGCCACCTTGCCGAGCGGCCGGGAGGCCTGGCCCGACCCGCCCGAGAACAGGACCTCGGCCCGCTCAGCGCCCTGCCGATCGAGCCCGGACGCCGGGTGAAGCGGCACTTCCACCGATGCCCCGGCCATGCCCAGCTCGAGCAGCTCGGCGGTCAGGGCGGCGGCCAGCCCGGGCGCGGCGGCGGCCCTTCCCCTGGACACCTCCGCGGCCAGGGCGGCGGCCTCTCCTTCCAGGCTCTCGGCCTCCTCGCGCAGCGAGGCCAGCTCCTCGTCGGCACCGGACAGGGATCCCAGGCGCTCCCGGGCCTCGGCCAGGAAGGCCAGGATGCCCTCCTCGCCCTCGCCGTACTTGCGCTCGAGGCCCCGGATGGCCTGGACCCGCTCACGGACCTCCTCCAGACGGGCGGGGTCGAGAGCCACGGTCTCCCGGTACGCCCGGACCTCGTGCGCGGCGTCGGTGGCCTCCTCGGCCAGGGCCGCCATCCTGGCGGAGAGCGCCGCGGCCCCCGGGTCCAGGGAGGCGGCGTCGGCCAGGACGGTCGCGGCCTCCCTCAGGGAGTCCAGACCCCCGCCCTCCGCCGCCAGCGAGGACTCGGCGGCGGCCGCCCGCTCCAGCAGCCGCTCGGCGTGGGCCAGCCGGGCCTCCTCCGCGCGCAGGGCCTCCAGCTCGCCCGGCTCCACGCCGGCCGACTCGATCTCGCGGACTTGGTAGGCGAGCAGGTCCTTCTCCCTCTCCCGGTCCCTGGCCTCCCTGGTGAGCTCCTCCAGGCGGGTCCGGGCCCGGACGAACCGGTCCCACACCAGCGCGTACGCGGCGACCCGTTCGAGGTGCTCGGGGCCGGCGAACCGGTCCAGGAACGCGGTCTGGGCCCCGGGCGAGCGGAGCCGCTCGGCCTGGTTCTGCCCGTGGACCTCGACGAGGTCTCCCCCCACGCCGGCGAGCGCCGAAACGGGCACGATCTGCCCGCCGATCCGCCCGGTGCTCTTGCCCTCGACCGAGACGGTCCGGGCCAGGACCAGCTCGCCGTCCTCCGCCCACTCGACGCCGGCCGGGCCGTCCGGGGCGTCGAACCGGGCCTCCACCCGGGCCCGGGACGCGCCCTCCCGGACCAAGTGCGCCGCGCCCCGCTCTCCGAGGGCCAGGGCCAGGGCCACCGTGACCATCGTCTTGCCGGCCCCCGTCTCGCCGGTCAGCACCGAGAGCCCCGGATGGAGCTCGAGGTCGACCTCCTCGATCACCCCCAGATCGGTGATGTGGAGCTCGTGGAGCACGGGCGCGATCCTACCCGGAGGGTGTGACATCGCCGCCCGGGGCCCCCGGCGGGTCGCCGGGGAGGTCGAACTTCTCCCTGACCAGGCCGTAGAAGCTCCGGGGGGGCGAGGCCCGGACCAGCCGGGCGGGCCGCGAAGCCCCCCTGATCCTGACCCTGGACCCCACGGGGAGCTCCAGGCTGTCCCGACCGTCCCCCGAGATGAGGCCGGGCTCCTCGCCGTGGACCTCGAGCGTCACGGACTCCCCGGGACCGAGCACGAAGGACCGGTCGAAGACCATGTGCACGGCCACCGGCGTCACCACCAGGGAGGGGAGGGTGGGAGAGACGATCGGGCCCCTGGCCGAGAACGAGTAGGCCGTCGAGCCCGTCGGGGAGGCCACGATGACCCCGTCGCCCGAGAGCGTGGCCACGTAGGTCCCGTCCACGTAGGCGGCCAGGTTTACCACGCGGTGCCGGGTGGCCTTCTCCACGATGAACTCGTTCAGGGCCCACTGCGTGCCGGTCCACCGGGCGCCCTCGGGCTCGGCCTCCAGCGCCAGGCGCTCCTCGATCACGGCCGCCCCGTCGAGGACCCTCCCGATGACCTCGGCGGCGCCGTCGGGCTCGACCTCGGTCAGGAACCCCATGCGGCCCACCTTCACCCCCAGCACCGGGCAGTCGGCCCGCCCGGCCAGGTGGGCGGCACGTAGGAACGTCCCGTCGCCCCCCACCGCCACGACCAGGTCGAGGTCCAGCCCGGGACCGGGGTCCGGCCCGGTAGGGGGCCCCGCGTCGAGCCGGTCGTCGGCTCCCAGCCGGTCCGCCGCGCCGAGCGCGGCCGTGGCCACGCCGCGCTCGCGGACCCAGGCGACCAGCCGGCCGGCCGCCTCCACCGCCGCCGGGCGGCCGTCGTGGGCCACGAACCCGACCCTCCTCACCCGGGACCACCGATCACGAGGCCTCCCGGTCGCGGAGCGCGAGGCCCTCCTCGAGGGCGGCCTCCAGCATCTCGGGATCGGCCCCGGCCCCCCGGCGAGCGCCCGGGAGCCGGCCGGCCCCGGGACCGCTTCCGCCGGTCTCCAGCCGCCCGTGGAGGAGGAACTCGACGTTGCCGGCCGGCCCGAGGAGGGGCGAGGCCATCGCCGCCCGGGGCCGGACCCCGGCGTCCCGGCAGGCCCCGGCCACGCCCTCGAGCACGGACCGCCACACGGCCGGATCCCGGACCACCCCACCCCGGCCCACGGCCTCCGGCCCCGCCTCGAACTGCGGCTTGACCAGGAGGATCAGTTCCCCGCCCTCCGCGGTGACCCCCGCCAGGGTCGGGATCACGAGGCCGAGCGAGATGAAGGACAGGTCGGCCACGGTGACCCGGGGGCGGAACGGGAGGTCCTCGGCCCGGAGGTCCCTGACGTTCGTCCGCTCCATCGCGACGACCCGGGGGTCCTCCCGCAGGGTCCAGGAGAGCTGCCCGTATCCCACGTCCACGGCGACCACCCGGGAGGCGCCCCGGCGGAGGAGGCAGTCGGTGAACCCCCCGGTGGAGGCGCCCGCGTCCAGGCAGTCGAGGCCCACGGGGTCCACGGAGAACCGGTCGAGGCCCGCGTCCAGCTTCTCGCCCCCCCGGGACACGAAACGGCGTGGCGGCCCGACCAGCCGCACCGGCTCGTCCGCCGACACGAGCGTGGACGGCTTGGCCGTGGGCCGGCCTCCCACCAGGACCCGGCCCGAGCGCACGGCGTCCTGGGCCTCGGTCCGGCTCCCGGCGAGGCCGCGGCGGACCAGCTCGGTGTCCAGCCGCCGCCGCGGGGGCATCAGCCCGATCGTCCGGATGTGGACCGCTTGGCCGGCGTGGACCGCCTCGCTGACGCGGATCGCTTGGCCGGCGTGGATCGCTTGGCCGGCGTGGACCGCCTCGCGGAGGCCGCCCCGGTCGACGCCACGCCGACCTGTGAGCCGGCCTTCTCGAGGTCGCGCACGCGCTTGCGGAGGGCGTCCAGGTCGTCCTTCGTGGCCACCCCCACGGCCGACAGCTGCCGGCGGACCTCCGACCGGATCATCTCGGTGAGGCGCTCGCGGCTCCGGGCGGACCACTCCATCAGCTCCTGGGCCGCGCTCCTCATGCGCTCCACGCCCTCTCCGCTCACCAGCGAACGGGCCGCCTCGCGGGCCCCCGACGGTGACAGGAGCCCCATCCCGGCCTCGACGTAGCTGCGGATCTGGTCGCGCATCCCGTCCTCCTTCATCGCTCGGGGAAGGATACTCCGCGAGCGTCGCCCTCCCCCGGCTTGATATCATCCGGCCGCCTCCCCGCCCTCCCCACGGGTGGCACACGCGTGCGACGAGCTCGACGGGGGACGATCGTGCCCAGCAAGGACGAGGTGGCCTCGAAGCTCCAGGAGCTGATCGAGCGCCTGGACGGCGCCGGGGGCGACGTCCGGGACAAGCTGGCCAGGGCGGTCCCGTCCCGCGTCATACAGATCCACGTATCCGACCTGGACGTGTACTTCTGGACGGAGCTCGACGGAGGCCGGATGGACGGCCTCTACGAAGGCTCCTCCCCCGATGCCGACATCACGATCACCGCGACGGGCGAGGACCTCGTCGACATGATCGACGGGCGCAAGAGCATGTTCTCGTCGGTGATCGCCGGACACGTCCACGTCGACGCGAGCCTGGCCGACCTGATGTCGCTGAGGAAGCTCCTGTAGTGGCCAGGGGCCGCCGGTTCCTGGTGCAGACTGCCGGTGCCGCCCTCCGCTTCGCCGCCGCCGGCGCCGTGGCCGTCGGGCGGAGCCATCGGGGGCCCGAGGACCACGACGGGGAGCTCCTGGGAAGCGCCAGGGGGACCCCCCGCACGATCGCCGGGCCCCTCGGCTCGGCGCTCTACGTGGAGACGTTCTCCGGTGAGAGCGACGCAAGCCCGACCAGCGGATCCGCCGCCCGGAGCCCGGCGTCGGGCACCGCCTCGGGCACGCTGGTGTTCACCCACGGCTGGTGCGTGAACGAGGCGATCTGGCACCACCAGAAGCAGGGCCTGCGCAACGGGAGCAGGCCCTTCGACCTCGTGACCTGGGACCTCCCCGGCCACGGCCACTCCGCGGCGCTGCCGGCGGGCGGCCTGACGCTCGAGCGGGGCGTGGAGTCCCTGGCCCGGGTGATCGACGAGTGCGTCAAGACCGACGCCGTGCTGGTGGGCCACAGCCTGGGCGGGGTCCTCACCCTCGCCTACGTGCTCGACAACCCCGAGACCGCCCGGCGCAGGATCCGGGGGCTCGTCCTGGTCGGAACGCCCCTCGTCCACTTCGCCCGGTCGGTGGCCGGGCGATGGCCGGGCTCGTCCCTCGAGGCCAGGGCCGTGAGCCAGGCGATGCAGCTCCTCGTGCAGAACAGCGCGGTCGACCGCTGGTTCGCCCGCGAGGTGGGGAGCCGGAGCCCCCGCGCCGCCAGCTACCGCCTGATCCGGATCGGCTTCGGCCCCCGGCCCGACCCCGCCCACATCAGGTTCGTCAGGGACATGGCCGCGGCCGTGCCCCCCGCGGTCCGGGCCGACACGTTCCGGGCCATGACCGGCTTCGACTTCCGGCCCTCCCTCCCCCGCGTCAGACACCCCGTCCTCATGGCCGTGGGCACCCGCGATCGCCTGGTGAACCCGGTCGAGTCGCGAGCCCGGGCCGCCCTCTTCCCCCGGGTACAGGTCGAGGAGTTCGCCGACGCCGGCCACGCGCTCTTCCTGGAGCGCCACGAGGAGTTCAACGAGGCCGTCCGGCGGTTCGCCTCGCGGCGCCTGGCCGCCCGGAACGGGCGCACCGGCGAGGTCCGCCGCGCTCCCGGAGGAGCCAGGGCGGGGTAGTCTCACCCGGTGCTGATCCCGATCCGGGACGAGAACCCGACCAGCCGGACCGCGTGGGTCACGCTCGCCTTCATCGCCCTGAACGTCGCCGCATTCCTGTTCTGGCAGCCCACGTTCGAGGGCGGCCAGCAGGGCGAGCTCGAGCAGACGGCCTTCTTCTTCTGCCACGCCGAGATCCCCTGGGAGGTCCTCAACCAGGAGAACCTGGCCCGGGGCGGCACGGACGCGGCCCGGGCCATCGAGGCCTCCGGGCTGGGGGTGCCCGGCCCCGCGCTGCAGGGGTTCCTCGGCGAGCGCTGCCCCGGGAAGAGCTGGCTGCTGTCCGTGTTCGTGGCGATGTTCCTGCACGGGGGGTGGCTGCACATCGCCGGGAACATGCTGTTCCTGTGGGTCTTCGGGAACAACGTGGAGGACCGCATGGGCCACGCCGTCTACCCCTTCTTCTACCTGCTGGGAGGCGTGGTGGCGAGCGCGGCGCACATCGCCACCGACCCGGACTCCGTGATCCCGACCCTCGGGGCCTCCGGCGCCGTGGCCGCCGTCCTCGGCGCGTACCTCGTGATGTATCCCAGGCACCGGGTCCTCTCGCTGGTCCCGGTGTTCTACTTCCTGCACCTCATCGAGCTGCCGGCCGTCGTCGTCCTGGGGTTCTGGTTCGTCCTCCAGCTGTTCAGCGGGGTGGGGAGCCTGGCCTCGGACGTGAGCCAGGGGGTGGCCTACTGGGCCCACATAGGCGGGTTCGTGGCCGGGGCCGCGGTGGCCTGGCTGTTCTTCCGGCGAGGGCCGTCGGTCCGCTCTCCGCGCCCGATCTGGTAGCGCCCCGTGGCCGCGAGGGGTTGCCCCGCCCGGTCATGCCGGGCGGGGCCCCTCCCCCCTCGCGTCCCGGCCGCCACCGGGCGGTCGGGAGGCCCGCCCTGCCTCAGGCCCGCGAGACCGGGAGCTTGTCCGGAGCGACGGCCGGGATCCTGGCGGACGGGAAGTAGAACCCCTCGACGGGGTGGTGCAGCACGCAGGTCACGCGGGCCGCCCACTGGGTGACCCGGTCGGTGTCCGGGCCCACGTCGGGGAGGGCAACCCGGATCTCGTCGCCCTCGATGTCGTCGTCCACCAGCTCGACCGGCTCGGCCTTCCCCCGGCCGAGCTCGTTCACCTCGAGCTTGGGCCGGTCCGGGGTCTGGTACTGGCGGATGTAGAGGTATCCGCCGCCCAGCCGTGGCCGGACCTCCGGAGCGAAGACCCCCACCCGGACCTCGATGTTGTAGAGGAGGACCCCGTGATCGATGGCCGGCGGCCGGTCCAGGGAGGGGACGTCTTCCTCCATCGAGACGACGAGGAAGAAGCCCTCCACCCCGTCGCCGTCGTCGTCGGGGTCAGCGTCCAGCCGGGACAGCCCGGCGGAGTGAGGCTTGCAGAAGTCCGGGACGACGAGCTCGCCCCCCAGGTCCTGGGACGGGCCGGCGGCGAACATCTCCGGCGAACGAATCTCGGACAGGTCTCGGGGCGACGGCGTGGCGGTCGCCTCCTGCCCCGGCGGTTCCTCGGAGCCCACCCGGGCGCAACCCGACAGGGCGACGAGTCCGATGAGGACACCCGCGCGTATCTTCATGGCCGTCTCCGGCCCAGATCCCCGAGTTGCCCGCCCGGCGATTCATACCCCTTGCCGGCTGGGTCCGTCAAACGGGGGACGGACCCCGGGGGGACGGTCCCGGGTGGAAGCGGGTGGAACCGACCCCCCGGCTCCCCGGGGTCCGAGGGGTGTCCGGCGAGCTCGTGCAGGAGCGCCACGGCTGTCGTTGCGCAGTGCTCCCGGATGAGGGGGGTCTCGCGGATGGCCGGCGGCAGGGCGTCCCGCGGCCCGATGGGAAGGAACCCGAGCCGGACGAAGAACCCCTCGGCCGTCTCGGTCACCGCGAACGCTCGGGAGGCCCCCCTCTCGCGGGCGGCGGCCAACGCGGCGGCGGACAGGAACGCCCCCACGCCGTGCGACCGCTCCCCGGCCGCGACGGCGAGCGAGCGCACGTGGGCGTCGGCCCCGAACATCTCGACGGACACCGTCCCGACGATCCGCCCGTCCCGCTCGGCGACCAGGGTGAGGGGGATGCGGTCGGCGACGCCGTCCCCGGCCAGGCCGCCCTCCTCGAGGAGCCCGGAGACGGAGGCCCGATCGGCCGGTCCGGCCGCCCGGATCCGCGGCGGCGCGGGATCCTCCAGCACCCCGGACACCGTGGGCCAGACGTACGTCGGGAGGGCCGCGGCCCCGGACAGGTCGGAGGGGCCGCTCACGCCCGACAGCACGAGCAGGGTATCGATCCCCAGGGCGACGGCGCCCGCGATGTCGGTCTCCAGGCGGTCGCCGACGGCCAGGGCCGGACCGCCCCCCGCCCGGCGAAGGGCCTCCTCGAACAGCGGCGGGTGGGGCTTGCCGGCCACCTCGGCCCTGACCCCCGTGGTGGTCTCGATTGCGGCGAGGATGGCGCCGGCCCCCGGCCACTCGCCGTCCGGGGCGGGATACGAGGCGTCGGCGTTGGTGGCCACGAGGGCGGACCCCCGCTGCACGAGCAGCGAGGCCGTGCGGAGCTTCGCGTAGTCCACCGACCGGTCCCAGCCCACCACGACGACGTCCGCCCGGTCCGGGTCGCCGTCCCGGACCTCGATCCCGGCTCCGGACAGCGCGGCGCGGATCCCCTCCTCGCCGATCACGAAGGCGGAGCGGGCCCCCCGGGCCCGGGCCATCGTCGCCGCGGCCATGGCCGACGTGACCACCTCCTCGGGGGTCGCGGCGATCCCCATCCCGGACAGGCGCGAGGCGACGGAGTCGGGCGTGCGGGCCGAGTTGTTCGTCACGAAGACGGGACGCCGGCCCGCGGCCCGGACGCCGTCCACGACCCCCGCGGCCCCCTCCACGGGCCGGTCTCCCCGGTACAGGACCCCGTCCAGGTCGAACAGGAACCCGTCGTACCGCTCGACGAGGGTGGCCACCGATGCTCCGCCGCTCAGCCCGCCAGCCGGGACAGGGCGCGCTCGTAGTGGGGGATGCCCGGCCGCATGGCGACCGCCAGCTTGAGATGGGCGATGGCCCGGGTCCGCTGGCCGGTCCGCTCGCAGGCCAGGGCCAGGCCGAAGTGCGCGTAGTCGTTCACGGGGTCTATGGCCACCGCCTTGGCGAACTCCCGCCGGGCCCGGTGCATCCGCCCGGTCATGAACAGGGCCCGGGCCAGGGTCTCCCGGATCGAGCCCTTGTCGGGCTCGACCATCTTGGCCCTGGACAGGTACATCACGGCCTGGTGGGGGTGCCCCTCGTCGAGGAACCGCCGGCCCCTGGCGAAGAGGGCGTACGCGGACTCCTCCGGGTCGGTGCTATACGTACGTCGTGCCCCAGGTATCACCGTTCACCGGCCTGCTCTTCGATCCCGCCGTCGTGGGCCCGGTCGACCGCGTGACGGCCCCTCCGTACGACATGATCACCGCCGACGAGGAGCGGCGCTTCCACGCGGCCAGCCCCCACAACGTCGTCCGGCTGATCCTCGGCCGCGCCGACGGGCTCCCGGGGGCCGCCCCCGACAAGTATACGGGGGCCGCATCGCACCTCCGCCGCTGGCGGGAGGAGGGAGCCCTGGTCGAGTCGCCGAGCCCCTCGTGGTTCCCGTACGAGATGCGGTTCACCTTCCAGGGGGAGGACCGGACCCTCCGGGGCGTGATCTGCGCCGTGGACGTCGAGCCGTGGGGGGGGACCATCGTCCCCCACGAGGAGACGCTCGAGGCCTCGGTCGAGGACCGCCTGGCGCTGCTGCGGAAGGTCCGGGCCAACCTCTCCCCCGTGTACGCGGTGGCCACCGGGCCCTGCCGGCCGCTCTCCGCGATGCTGGCCGAGGTATCGCAGGGGCCTCCGGCCCGCGAGGCCACGGACGACGAGGGGGTCCGCCACCGCCTGTGGGTCGTGGACGGGGACACCCCCGTGGGCGCCTGGCTGGCCGAGGATCGCCTGCTGATCGCCGACGGCCACCACCGGTACACGACCGCCCTCGCCTACCGCGAGGAGATGCGGGCGAGCATGGGGCCGGGGCCGTGGGACCGGATGATGATGCTGGTCGTCGACGGAACGCTGGAGGATCCCCCCGTCCTCCCGATCCACCGCGTACTGGTGTCCGGCGACCCCGCCGGGCTGCCCGACGGCGCCCGGGTCCGGGACCTGGCCGAGGTGCTGGTCACGGTCAGGGACCGTGACCTCACCTTCGGGCTGGTCCGGCGGGAGGACGGTGAGACGATCCACCGCGTGGCACGCCTGGAGGGCTCGCCTCCGACCGTGTGCGCCCTCCACGAGCAGGTCCTGGGGTCCGGCGTCGAGCTCCGGTTCACCCCCGACGCCGTGGCCGCGGAGGAGGCCGTGCGGCTCGACCGAGCCCCCGCCGCGTTCTTCCTGCCCTCCACCCACGTCGACGGGATCCACGCCGTGATCGAGCGCGGAGGACGGCTCCCCCAGAAGTCCACCTATTTCTGGCCGAAGCCGCGGACGGGCATGGTCATCAGGCCCATGGACTAGGCGGATACCGGACGATGGGCGAGCCGCGACGGATCGACTACGCGATCCTCTACGTCGAGGACCTCGAGGCGTCGGTCCGCTTCTACCGGGACGTGGTCGGCCTGCCCTTCAAGTTCGCCGCGGCCGGCTACGCGGAGTTCGCCACGGAGGGCACCCGCTTCGCCCTCCTCGACCGCCGTCTGCTCCCCGACCTCATCGGGCTCGACCCCCGGCGCGTCCTCGACGGGGCCGGCGAGGCGGGGGTCGTCCCCCGGTCGGAGGTGGCCATCCTGGTGGAAGACGTCGACGTCGAGGCCGATCGGCTCCGGGAGGCCGGGGTCAGGGTCCTCTTCGGCCCCGTCGACCGGTCGTGGGGGCACAGGACCCTCCACGTGGCCGACCCCGACGGGCACGTCCTGGAACTCGCCCAGGAGATCCCCAGGTCCATCCCCCGGGCCTGACCCGGGATCGCCCGCGGAGGCGCCGGGGCTATTCGGTTTCGCGTGCTTCGAGCTTCTTTATCTCGGTCGCCACCACCTCCATCACGCTCCGACCTCCGACACCGTTCCCGGTCCGGTAAAAGCGCCTGTTCAGCTGGCCGTAGACCAGCACGTCGTCGCCCTTGCCGATGCCCTTCAGCGCGCGCTTGCCGACAGCACGGTGCCAGGCCACGACCGGGAGGGGGAGGAGGCGCTTGCCCGGTTCGGGAACGGAGAGCCTGAGCTCGGTGATCTCGTCGCCGGACGGCAGCTGCCGATCCAGCGGATCGGCCGACACCTTCCCGGCCAGGACCACCAGGTTGACGCTGACCATGCAGGCTCCCCCCTTTCCACGAGGGCGACCCTAGCGCGAGGTAGTGACACCGCCGCGGGCGGCCGGGGGGGCCGGTCCCCCGGACTCCTGGAGGGGGCCCGGGAGGGCGCGAGGCTAGACTGCAAGCCGTGACCCGGACCTTCCAGGCCGCTCCCGGGATCGTCGGCGTCGACACGCAGATGTCCGGCCGGAACACCGTGACCTCCGCCTACCTCCTGGAGGCCGACGAGCCGACCCTGGTCGAGACCGGCCCCGCCACGTCGGCCGACGCCGTGACCTCCGGGCTGGAGGCCCTGGGGATCGGCCCCGGCGACCTGGCCAACGTCGTGGTCACCCACATCCACCTCGACCACGCGGGAGGCGCCGGCACCATCGCCCGCCGGTTCCCCCGGGCCACGATCTGGGTCCACGAGCGGGGGGCGCCGCACCTGGCCGACCCCGGCCGCCTGGTGGCCAGCGCGGCCCGGGTATACGGGGAGGACACCCTCCGAGAGCTGTTCGGGCCGGTCGAACCCGTCCCCCCCGGACGGATCCGGGCCATCGCGGAGGGTGACCGCGTGCCGATGGGGAACCGGGGTCTGGACGTCATCTACACGCCGGGCCACGCGTCGCACCACGTGGCGCTGGTGGAGGCCGACGCCGGAGCGGTGTTCGCCGGGGACGCCCTGGGGATCCACCTGCCCGACGTGGGCGTGCTGCGCCCGGCCACGCCTCCCCCGGACATCGACGTGGAGCTCGCCGTGGAGAGCATCGGCCGGATCAGGGACCGGACCCGCGAGATGCTGATGCTCAGCCACTTCGGTCCCTCGGATCGCGTGGACGCGCTGTGCGAGGTGGCCACCGAGCGACTGAGGACCTGGGCGGGCATCGTTCGCGAGGCGCTGGACGAGACCGACGACCTCGAGCTCATCGCCCGGACGCTCGAGGCCCGCACCGCTGCGGAGTTCGACGAGGCCTCCCCCGGAGCCGACCTGGAGCGCTACGAGATCCTGGCCTCGATGCGGATGAACGCGATGGGCCTGGTCCGGTACTGGACCAGGCGCGCCGAGGCCGACGCGGAGACCGCAGCCCGGGGGAGCGGCGGCGATCAGCCGAGCTGAGCGAGCCGTTCCGCCGTGTCGAACGCCGCGGGATCGAACCTCAGGACCCTGCGGAACTCCCGGGCGGCCTCCTCGGCCCGACCGGCCCGGGAGAGGACGTCGCCGGTCACGTACCACACCCTGAGGTCGTGGGGCCGGCCCACGTCGGGCTTGGTCCGGAACCGGCGGAGGAGGGCCAGGGCCTCCTCGAAACGTCCCACGTCGGCCAGCGCGGCGGCTCCAACGACCACCGCCTCCGCCGTGACCTCCTCGGGCATCCGGGGGGCGTCGAGAGCCTCCATGACCAGGGGGACGGCGCGCTCCGGCCGCTTCAGGCCGCGCTCGCAGTCGGCCATCACGTGGTTCTGGTCCACCCGGCTCGTCATCCGTCGGTACGCCTGGAGCTCGCGGAGGGCCTCCCTCCACCGCTCCTCCCCGTAGTAGGCCAAGCCCAGGGTCTCCCGGACCGCGCTCGAGCGGGGAGCGAGCTCCTTGGCGCTCTCCGCCTCCCTGACGGCAACCGCGGGGTCGCCCCGGGCCAGCATGTCGACCGCCCGCTCGAGGTGCCGGGCCGCGGCCTCCCCCTTGCCGGTCCGCGCGGTCCGCCGGACCTCGTCCAGCAGGTCCCTGGCCAGGGCGGGCCGGGCCGAACCCGGCCTCCGGGTCGGCCTTCCCTTCCTCGGTTGCAGGGCCCTGGGCATCTCGCCTTCAGCCTAACCGGTCTCCGGCCGGCCCCAACGGGCTCCCGGCCCCCAACGCGAAGAGCCGCCCTTTAGGGCGGCTCTTCGAAGATGTCTCGGCGGCGACCTACTCTCCCACCCCGTCTCCAGGGCAGTACCATCGGCGCTGGAGGGCTTAACTTCCGGGTTCGGAATGGGACCGGGTGTCTCCCCTCCGCTATGGCCACCGAAACGGTGGGCCACCCCCCCGGATCTCTCCGGGGAGGCGACGTCTGATCCATGGAGCGTCGAGGGTGCGAGTTGCCACCATGCACCCCGGAACTCGATAGCGAGCGCGAGCAAAGTCAAGTCCTCGGCCTATTAGTACCGGTCGGCTCAACACGTTGCCGTGCTTACACCTCCGGCCTATCAACCTCGTAGTCTGCGAGGGGCCTTACCGGGTCAACCCCGTGGGAGACCTCATCTTGGAGCGAGCTTCGCACTTAGATGCTTTCAGCGCTTATCCCTGCCGGACGTGGCTAACCAGCCGTGCCGCTGGCGCGACAACTGGCACACCAGAGGTGCGTCCGCCCCGGTCCTCTCGTACTAGGGGCAGCTCCCCGCAAGTCTCCTACGCCCACGACGGATAGGGACCGAACTGTCTCACGACGTTCTAAACCCAGCTCGCGTACCGCTTTAACGGGCGAACAGCCCGACCCTTGGGACCTGCTCCAGCCCCAGGATGCGACGAGCCGACATCGAGGTGCCAAACCGCTCCGTCGATATGGACTCTTGGGAGCGATCAGCCTGTTATCCCCGGGGTACCTTTTAGCCGTTGAGCGACGGCCCTACCACAGAGTGCCGTCGGATCACTAGGCCCTGCTTTCGCACCTGCTCGACCCGTCGGTCTCACAGTCAAGCTCCCTTGTGCCCTTGCACTCGACGCCTGATTGCCAACCAGGCTGAGGGAACCTTTGGGCGCCTCCGTTACCGTTTGGGAGGCAACCGCCCCAGTTAAACTGCCCACCAGGCGCTGTCCCCGACCCGGATAACGGGCCCGGGTTAGAGTCCCAACACACGAAGAGCGGTATTTCAAGGTTGGCTCCACCCGAACCGGAGTCCGGGCTTCACAGCCTCCCGCCTATCCTACGCAACGCGTGCCGAAACCCACCACCAAGTAGCAGTAAAGGTTCCGGGGTCTTTCCGTCCTGTCGCGGGTAACGAGCATCTTTACTCGTATTGCAATTTCGCCGAGTCCCTGGTTGAGACAGCGCCCAAGTCGTTGCGCCATTCGTGCAGGTCGGAACTTATCCGACAAGGAATTTCGCTCTAGGGCCCCCCATGTCGCCATGAGGCTAGGACCATATCTTCGGCTCTCCCGTCGGGGAGAGGCGGCTGGCGTATGGCCTCTGAGGATTCCAGGAAACGAGACGGCTTCCGATGGTTCATGGTCTCGACGATCTTCGCGATCTGTATCATGCCCTCCACGGTCTTGTGGAGACCTCCCTCCTTCATGCGAACGATCGCCGCGAACTTCCTGAAGTCATCGGCCTTGGCCGTTCTCAGTGGGTTTGCTTCGAAGAACGGGATGATGCGGCCCAACAGGTCTCGAGGACTCCTGACGTCGTATCGGTACAGGTGCTCTCGATGATTGTCGTGTCTACGGTTGACGTAGACATTGCCGCATCCGAAGAACTCCTTCAGCTCGTGCAGCACGTGCACGCTCCTCTCTCCCTGAACCACGGCAAACGTCGGCTGGGCTTGCCAGCCGAGTCGGTAAGTGGAGTTCCGGAAGATCGGGACGCTGAAGCATCCTTCGCCGTCGACGAAGCCGACGACCCACTGCTCGAATCCTGGCCTTTCCTGCTGATTGCCCGCACTCGACGGATTGTCACCGTGCATCGGCCCACCATACGACGGGGGTCTGACATGCTCGGTACCGCGAGATGCTCGGGTTTCCCAGCATATAGCCAGCTGCACTCATCGCTGTCACCAGCGTGAGGGGCAGCAGGAGGTTGGCTTCCCTCCTGGAACCTTAGGACCGTTCCTTACCCACCGTGTCGCCACGGGGCTGGACCATATCTTCACCGGCTTGCGAGACAAGCGCGGTGTCTGGCGTATGGCCTCTGAGGATTCCGGCTCGGGGAGAGCCGGCCTTTCCTGCTGATTGCCTGCACCGCCCGATTGTCACTGTCGATCTGCAAGATCGACGAGTACGGGACGGATCCACAGGGTTCCCAGCACATAGCCAGATTTTTTTTCGTAACTACAACTGGTCCTCGATATAGTTACGGCCGCCG
>JACQTL010000203.1 GCA_016210805.1 Actinomycetota bacterium
CACCGTCACCACGTGCTCGAAACTGACCGGGTCGTCCTCGGGCTCCATCCGGACCCAGGCCACGGGTGCCCGGTCGGTGGCTCGCTCCCCGGCCGCCCTGATGGCGGACTCGATCGCCGCCCGGTCCTCCGGCGCGATGTACTGCCACACGACCGAGTGGTACAGGACGGTGGCCAGGCCGGGCGCCGGCTCGGCCAGGCGGGCCGGGACCCACGTGGCGGCCGGTTCCCGGTCCACCTGGGCGGGCACCGAGCGGGCGATCTCGATCGCGCCGCGCAGGCGGGCCAGGCGGTCGCGCTGGTCGGCCCACACCGAGGACGTGAGGGCCAGGGCTCCTTCCTCCGTGGTCGGATCGATCGGGTGCAGGTCGCATCCCCTCCGCTCCACCACCTCGACCGGCGCGTCGAGGGCCGGCGGGGCGTTCTCCCACGCATCGCGCAGCACCACCGAGGAGCCCGGATCGCCCCACGCGGCCGCCGGCGACTCGTAGCGGAACCGGTCCCACCGCAGGTTGAGGCCCGCGCTCGCTCCCACCTCCAGGAGGCGGAAGGGGAGCCGGAGGCGTTCGGCCGCCGCCAGGAAGCCCCCGACCAGCGGGGCGCTACGGCCGACCTCGTTGGTCTGGCATGGCCGCCGGACGTCCTCCCGCAGGGCATCGACGTGGTCCTCGACGGTCTGTCTGAGGGCGTCCCGGGCGCCGGCTCCCTCGGCTCCCCCGGCGCTGGGGTAGAACGCGGCGAGGATCGGGGCCCGCCCGGTCAGCACCAGGCGGTGGACGGCGGCCATGAAGCGGAGCGGGAGGGCCGACCCCCGGGGGCCCGACCCCTCGTGCACCTCGGCGCGGAGCACCTCCCACACCGGGCCACCGGCGGCGGCATCCTCGGCCGCCCGGGCCAGCAGCCCGGCGTAGAGGGGCGACCCGAGCTCCGCACACGCCCGGGACTGGTGGGCGAGCTGTCCGGCGAGCAGCTCGCGGAGCCGCGCGTCCGGGGTCAACCGGGGATCCGGGCGAAGGCCCGCACCGGGAACGACGCCCCGCCCACGATCGGTGCGGGCACGGCGGTGAGCTCGAACCCGTCGCGGGGCAGGGCCCCCAGGTTCGCCATGTTCTCGAGGATCGGGGTGCCGGCGGCGAGCAGGCGGGTGTGGGCCGGCCGCGACAGGTCGGCGGGGTCGTCCACGTTGAGGAAGTCCACGCCGACCAGCGCGGGCTCGCCCTCGAGGAGCGCGTCGAGCGCGGCCGGGGACAGGTGCGGGCCGGGGACGTACCCGTCGGTCCCCCACCGGGAGTCCCAGCCCGTGCGGACCAGCACGGCACGACCGCGCAGCTCGCCCGGATCGGCGTCCAGGTCCACGGGCCCGTGCTCCGCCGCGACGTCCCCGTCCAGGACGACCCCCGGGACCGCCGCGATCCGCTCCAGGGGGAGGGAGGACAGGTCCGGGCCATGGGGATGCCGGTGGAACGGCGAGTCGAGGTACGTGCCCGTGTTCCCGGGCATGTCCACTCGACCGATCAGGAACTCCGCCCTGCCGTCGTAGCGGGGCCCGGACTCCTCCCGGGTCAGGATGGCCCCGATCACCGGAGGCGGGAAGCCGTGGAACGTGGGCATCCCCTCGGAGATCGGGTGAGAGAGCTCGACGAACCGGGCCACGGCCCGAGAGCGTAGCCCAGCCCCGGCCGGGCGGCTCAGCGCAGCCGGACCGGGAGCTCGACCTCGATCCGATCGATCACGGTGGACGATCCGATGTTGTTCGGGCGCAGGAAGGGGTGATCGACGTTGGTCACCTCGATCAGGAGCTCGTGGTCGGCCGGAAACAGCCAGGCGTTCCCGAACAGGGGGACGGTGACCTCGAAGGCCCCCGGCGCCCCCACCAGCTTGTACGTCCCCCGGTCCACGAGCTCGACGGTCCCGTCCGGCGCCCGGTCCCACACCCGCACGTCGTACTGCACGTCGGCGCCAGCCACGGTCCCGGAGAGGGTCACCGTTCCCTGTCCCAGGTACCACAGGCCGTCCTGTCCCGCCGGGGCGACCTCGGCGACCGGGCGTACGACCTGCACGGGGCCGCCCGGTGCCTCGGCGGTCCGCACGAGGTGCGGGGCCAGAGGGTCGACCAGCGCGGCGGCGAAGGAGTTCACGATCGGGTCGGCCGGGACCCCGCCGAGCTGGCCCGGCTGGTTGGCCAGGGCGAACGGGCCCTCCGCCGCCACCGTGACCGCCTCCTGCCACAGCTCGTCGAGGGACCGCTCGGTGATCACGAGGGAGGGGTCGAAGTCTGGGCCCGGCGTGGTCGTGGCCGAGGTCACGTCGAACCGGGGCCTGGGCCCCACGCCCTTCAGCCAGAAGTCGAACCAGGACGTGAGGACCCCGAGCACGCCCTCGACCTCGGCGGACTTGTTCCTGGCCCGCGGGTGGCCCACGTCGCCGAGGTAGAGCTTGATCGGGTAGCGGGGGTCGATCGCCTTCAGCGTTCGGTACATCCGCACGGCCTCGGTCACCGGGAACAGGTCGTCGGTCCACCCCTGGATCTGGAGGATGGGAACGCGGGCCTTCCGGTCCCTCCGCAGGGTGTCCAGCCACTCGTCCTGCCAGGCCACGGAGCGGAGCTCGCCGAGCTCGCGGATC
>JACQTL010000222.1 GCA_016210805.1 Actinomycetota bacterium
GCCTTCTCGATGCCGCGCTACAGGGCCATCGGGTTGGCGCCCGCGGCCACGTTGCGCATCCCGTGGCGCACCATGGCCCGGGCCAGGACGGTGGCCGTGGTGGTGCCGTCACCGGCCACATCGTTCGTCTTGGTGGCGACCTCCTTGGCCAGCTGGGCGCCCATGTTCTCCCACGGGTCCTCCAGCTCGACCTCCTTGGCGATGGTCACCCCGTCGTTCGTGATCGTTGGGGCGCCCCACTTCTTGTCCAGAACGACGTTGCGGCCCTTCGGGCCGAGCGTGATGGCCACGGCGTCGGCCAGCTTGTTTACGCCAGCCTCCAGCGCCCGCCGTGCCTCCGAATCGAACTTCAAGAGCTTCGCCGGCATGTGCGTCCTCCTCGTGTGCCTCTCGCTGAACGGGGCCCGGTGCTCTTTGGCCCGGGCCCCGTTCGACCGCTCCTGCCGGGTCGAGCCCGGCGCCCCGCCGGGACCAGCCCGGCAGCTACTTCTCGATGATGGCGAGCACGTCGCGGGCCGAGAGGATCAGGTACTCGTCGCCCTTGACCTTCACCTCGGTCCCGCCGTACTTGGAGTAGATGACCTTGACCCCGACCTTCACGTCGAGCGGGACCCGGTTCCCGTCCTCGAACCGTCCCGGGCCCACCGCCACGACCTCGCCCTCCTGGGGCTTCTCCTTGGCGGTGTCCGGGATCACGATGCCCGATACGGTGGTCTCCTCCTCCTCACCGGGCTTCACGACGATCCGGTCCTCGAGCGGCTTCAGGCTGAACTTGGCCATGCTGCCTCCTCCTCATCCTGCTGAATGCCTTAGCACTCCCCAACTGCGAGTGCTAACAGGATAGCGACAGGAGTGCCAGGGGTCAACGCGAGGAACCCGTCCCCCGGTGGGGGCGTTGACCGCGCACGAGCATCCGCGCTTTCATGGGCCGTTCCCCCGACCGGGCCGGCCGGCCGACCGGCGAAGGAGGTGAGGGACGGGGACGTCCTCGCCCGCGTGGGTGCCCGCTCTCGACAGGAGGAGCCCTCATGCCCAGGATCCGCCCGTTCCTCGACCGCTGGCTGCCGGTCCTCGTCGCCTTCGTCCTCGGCGCCAGCTTGACCGGCATCGCCGGCGCGCACGGCGGTTCGCCCGAGTTCCTGCACGCGAACCACTCCGACCGGATGTTCGGCACGCTGACGGCGAACAACTTCAAGTTCGCGGCCCCGAAGGTGTCGCGCCTGTCGATCCCCGCGGCGGCGCTCGACGAGACCTCGGAGGCCGCAACATTCCAACGCACCGATAGCTACGGCTACACCCTCCACCCCTCGGCGGTGGCCACGGCCCCCGTGAACCTGCCTCACGGCGCCCGGGTCATCCGGGTGGAGTGGGTCCACCAGGGGGGGGCGCCGCCCGGGACGGCGACCCTGCACCTCGAACGATTGGGGGCGTCCCTCGATGACCAGGACCTGGCCGTGGTCGACAGCGTCATGTGCAGCGAGACGGCGTGCACCTCGGTCACGACGGCCATCAGCTTCCCGGTGATCAACAACGGCAAGTTCGGGTACGGGATCTGGATCGAGAACGACTCCACACAGGACTTCGAGCTCTACTTCGTGGTGATCGTCTACACGGTGACGACGCCCGGCCCCTGAGGCGGCCGGGCGTCAGCCCTGCTGCTCGCGGAGGTAAGCCACCGTCTCGGCCAGGCCGTCCTCCAGGTGCGTCCAGGGGCGCCAGCCGAGCTCCTGGGAGGCCAGCTCGTGGTCGAGGCACATCCGCCTGAGCTCGCCGGGAGGCTGGGGGGCCCGCTGCGGCTCGCCGTGGAAGCCGACGATCCCGGCGAGCATCCGGAACAGCCCGTTCACCGAGGTCTCCAGGCCGGTCCCGATGTTCAGGAGCCGCCCGGACCCCCGGTCCGCGGCCAGGGCGAAGGCGTGCACGGCGTCGTCGATGAACACGTAGTCGCGGGTCTGGTTCCCGTCCCCGAAGATGGCCGGGGCCTCCCCGGCCAGCATCTTCCCGGCGAAGATGGCGATGACCCCCGCCTCCCCGTGGGGATCCTGCCTGGGCCCGTACACGTTGCCCACGGCGAGCGCGGTGAAGTCGAGCCCCCGGTACCTCTGGAAGTAGCGGAGGTAGTCCTCGGCCACCTTCTTGGTGATCCCGTAGGGGGACAGGGGCCGGCTCCCCCCGATGGCGGTCTCCTTCACGGGGAGCCGCCGGGGCTCCCCGTAGATCGTCCCTCCCGACGAAGCGAAGACGACCTTCCGAACACCCGTCCGGGCCGCGCTCTCCAGCACGTTCAGCAGGCCCATCACGTTCACGGACGCGTCGTGAACGGGGTCCTCGATGGAGGGGCGCACGCCGGGCTGGGCGGCGAGGTGCATCACCACCTCGGGGCGGCTCCGCTGGAACAGCGTGAGCATCGCCTCGGACCGCACGTCGAGGTTGTGGAAGGTGAACTCCTTCCCGTAGCTCCGGGCCTCGGCCATGTTGGCGATCCGGCCGCCCGAGAGGTCGTCCACGGCGACCACCCGGTGGCCCTCGGCCAGGAGGCGGTCGGAGAGGTTGGACCCGATGAACCCGGCGCCGCCGGTCACCAGGATCGACGTCATCCCCGGCCATCCCTCACAGGGGGAGCCCCGGGTCCACGCCGACGTCCAGGGAGGTGGTCTCTCCCCTGGCCAGCCTGAACGAGCCGGCGCAGGCGATCATCGCGCCATTGTCGGTGCACAGGGCGGGCGACGGGTAGCGGAGCTCGAGCCCGGCCTCCTCCGCCGCCCGGGACATGCGCTCCCGCAGGCGCGAGTTCGCCACCACCCCCCCGCCCAAGAGGACCCGCTCCACCCCGTTCTCCCGGGCGGCCCGGATCGTCTTGGCCACCTGGACGTCCACCACGGCCTCCTGGAACGAGGCGGCCACGTCCTCCGGGACCACCTCGCGACCGGCCGCCCGCTCCCCCCGGACGTGCCGGATCACGGCCGTCTTCAGCCCGGACAGCGAGAAGTCGTGGTCGCCGGACTCGAGCATGGCCCGGGGGAACCCGATGGCCTCGGGGTCGCCCTTCCCGGCCAGCTCGTCGAGGAGCGGCCCCCCCGGGTAGCCGAGCCCCAGGAACCTGGCCACCTTGTCGAAGGCCTCCCCGGCGGCGTCGTCCACGGTCTGGCCCAGGAGCTCGTACCGGTGCTGCTCGGGCATGTGGGCGAGCAGGGTGTGGCCCCCGGACACGAGGAGCACGACGTAGGGCGGGTCGGGCTCCCCGTGCTCCAGGAAGTTCGCGTAGACGTGGCCCTCCAGGTGGTTCACGCCGATCAGGGGGACCCCGGCGGCCAGGGAGACGGCCTTGGCCGCCGCCAGGCCCACCAGGAGCGCGCCGACCAGGCCCGGACCGACCGTCACGGCCACCCCGTCGAGCTCGGAGAACCGGGTCCCCGACTCGTCGAGGGCCCGGTCGAGCAGCGGGGTCAGCGCCACCACGTGCTGGCGGGAGGCCAGCTCGGGGACCACGCCGCCGAAGCGCTCGTGCACCTCCACCTGGCTGGACACGATGTTCGACAGGACCTTCAGGCGATCCTCCACCACGGCTACGGCGGTCTCGTCGCACGAGGTCTCGATGCCCAGGATCCGCACGGTTCGTCGCCTACGCGTCGGGCCGGGCTCCGGGGGGGAGCTCCTCGGCGATCCGCGCCAGCCGGCGCCGGTGCTCGGCGGTCTGGATGTGGTCGGTCCACATCACCAGGGCGTCCTCGCCGGTCTCCTGGTAGTAGTTCTTGCGGACCCCCACCGGACGGAAGCCGAACCGCGCGTACAGCCGCTGGGCTCCCCAGTTCGACACCCGGACCTCCAGCGACACGGCCTGGGCCGACATCTCGATCGCCGAGCGGATCAGGTCGTGCAGGAGACGGGAACCGATCTTCCGGCGGTGGTGCTCCGGGTCGACGGCGATGTTGGTGATGTGGGCCTCGTCCCCGTAGCAGATCATCCCCCCGTACCCCACGACCTCCCGGTCGAGCTTGGCCACCAGGTAGGTCCGGTTCCGCGACTCGGACATCTCGGCCACGAACAGGTTCGGGCTCCACGGTCGCGGGTACACCTGCCGCTCGATGGCCATCACCCCGCGGAGGTGGCGGCGGCGCATCCGGGTGATCTCGAGCTCACCCGGTTCTTGCTCGCTGATCCCAAGCGATCTCCGCATCCGACTTCCTCAGGTACAGGGGCACCACTTCGTACAGGCGATCGGATCCCTCCCGGAGGAACCGGGGAACCGACAGCTCCACCAGGGCCGCGGCGTGCGGGTGGGCGTGGGTGGAGCCGCCCAGCTCCACCTGGCTCCCCAGGCCCTCGAGCGCACGCCGGTACAGTATGGCCCCGTTCCCCACCAGCAACACCTCCTCGCCCAGGGCTTCCAGCTCGGCCACGAGGGCCTCGGGGGCGCAGACCATGGGCTGGCCCACCCTGGTCACGCCGCCGGGCACGGGACGGTAGAGCCCGTAGAACACCTCCCCCCGCCGGGCGTCCACCACGGCCCCGATGGCCCTGCGCGAGTAGCGGACGGCGAAGGCCAGGACGTCCAGGGAGGTGAGGCCCACGATCGGGACCCTGAGGACCTGAGCCAGGGTCTTGGCCGTCTCCACGCCGACCCGCAGCCCCGTGAACAGCCCCGGCCCCACCCCCACCGCGATCCCGGTCACGTGCCCCAGGTCGACCTCGGCGGCCGAGAGGAGGTGGCGGAGCGTGGGAACGACCACCTCGTGGTTGGGCTTGCCCTTGGAGAGCATCGCCGAGGCCAGGATGCCGTGGTCGTTGCCCAGGGCCACCGAGGTGTGCGGGGTGGAGGTCTCGATCCCTATCACGATCACGTCTCGCCCCTCCCGTTCGAGCCGGGAGCCGCCCACCTCTCGGTGGCGCCCTCCAGCCTCTCCCACCTCCGGGCCCACGACGGCCCGGTCGCGGACACGATGACCATGCGGCCCTGGTCCTCGGGCCGGACGAACAGCTCCACCTCCAGATGGTCCTCGGGGAGGAGGGCGGCCACCACGTCGCCCCATTCCACGAACACCACGGCGTCCTCGGAGAGGAGGTCCTCGAGGCCCAGGTCGATCACCTCCTGGACCCGGTCAAGCCGGTAGACGTCCACGTGACGGACGGGCACCCGCCCGACGTACTCCCGGACCAGCGTGAAGGTGGGGGACACGACCCCCCGGTCGACCCCCAGGCCCCTCGCCGCGCCCTGCACGAATGTCGTCTTCCCGGCCCCCAGGTCCCCGGTCAGGACCACCACGTCCCCGGGCTCCAGGAACCCGGCAACGGCCTCGCCCAGTTCCCGGGTGTCCTCCGGCCCGGCGGCCAGGAGCTCGATCACCCGGGACAGGGCGGCGCCTCCCGTCCGGGCCGGCCGGGCCTCGCGCGCTGGGGCAGGCCGGGAAGCATGGCGTTCGGCACTAGAACAGTCCGAGCTGTTGCTCGACGGGCGCGGGGGTTGGGGGGAGCTCGGCCAGGGCGGCCCTCAGCGTGGCGAAGTCCTCTCGGACCGCCGCCATCTGGCTGGAGGCCTGACCCCCGCCGTGGAGGATGGCCGCCGGGTGGAAGGTGGGGATCACCATCCGGCCCTCCCAGGTGAACCGCTGCCCTCGGACCCGGCTGATGCCGACCGGCCGGTCCAGGATCACCCGCGTGGCGAAGTTCCCGAGCGTGACGACGATCCGAGGGTCGATCAGGCTCACCTGCGCGAGGAGATAGGGCCGGCACGCGTCGATCTCGTCGGGGAGCGGGTCCCGGTTCCCCGGGGGCCGGCACTTGACGACGTTGCAGATGTACACCTCGTCCCGGGCGATCCCGATCTCGCCGAGGAGAGTGGTCAGGAGCTGGCCGGCGGCCCCCACGAAGGGTATGCCCTGCTTGTCCTCGTGGTAGCCGGGCCCCTCCCCCACGAACATGAGGTCGGCGGTGGGGCTCCCCACCCCGAACACCACCTGGGTCCGGCCCGCCGAGAGCCGGCACCTCGTGCACGTGGCCGCGTCGGCCCCGACCTCCTCGAGCGTCCTCGAGCTGCTCACGCCCTGCCCCTCGTCCGCACCGCCCGGCGGATCGCCTCGGCCGTGACCCGCTCCGCCAGCTCCTCCACCGCCCTCTGCGGGGCCTCCACCTCGCCGGTGGCGAGGGAGAAGACCGTGTCACCGTCGAACATCGTATGCGCGGGCCGGATGGCCCTCAACAGCCCGTCGTGGGCCGCCCTGGCCAAGAGGTGGGCCCGCTCCCGGGACAGGCGCGCGTTCGTGGCCACGACCCCGATCGTGGTGTTCGTCCCGGCCCCGGGCCACGCCGAGCCGACCCCGGGAGGGGGCGCCGGGGGCGCCTCCTCCTCGGGCACGGCGCCGGCCAGGACCTCGCCCTCGTCGTCGACGACCTCCCCGTAGGCGTTCACCGCGAAGAGCGCCCCGACCACCAGCCCGGCGTCCCCCTCCGCCGAGGCCGTCCCCACCCCCCCGGGCACGGCCCGGTGGGCCCCGAGGAGCTTGGCCACGGTGGCTCCCGTCCCGGCCCCCACGGGTCCCTCCTCCACGGCGCCGTCCCCGCCGTCCTCCGCGGCCAGGCAGGCCCGCCGGCCGTCCTCCGGCCGGGGCCGGGCCCGGGGGTCCCCGACGGCCAGGTCGAACAGGACGGCGGCCGGCACGATGGGGACGACGGCCACTCCGGTGTCGAACCCGATCCCCCGGTCCTCCAGGTGGCTCATCACCCCGTCCGCGGCGGCCAGCCCGAAGGCGCTCCCCCCGGCCAGGAGGACGGCGTGGACCTCCCTGACCAGCATCCCTGGGCGGAGCAGGTCGGTCTCCCGGGTGCCCGGAGCGCCTCCCCGGACCTCCCCCGAGCCCACGGTCCCGGCAGGAGCGAGCACGACCGTGCACCCCGTCCGTCCCACGGGATCGGTGACGTGCCCCACCCGGATCCCCGGGACCCGCGTGATCACCGGCCGGTCCCCCCGGCCCGAGCCCGGCGTCCCCGACCCCGGCCCGGCGCCGCCCCCGGCGCCCCGAGGACCCGATCGGCGAATCCCTCCAGGATCCGGTTGAGCTCGTCGGGGCGCTCGAGCATGGGTAGGTGGCCGCTCCCCTCGATCACGATCAGGCGGGCGTCGGGCAGGGCCTCGGCCATGGCCCGCGCGGAGGCATGGGGGGTCAGCCGGTCCACGCTTCCGACCACGACGAGTGCCGGCACCCGGACGTGCTCCAGGGCGTGGCCGAGGTCCATCTCCACCAAGCTGACCAGGGCGTCCGTCCAGACCTCGACCGGGGCCTGGGTGCCGAGCGAGCTGACGTACTCGACCAGGGCGGGGTCCGCTCCCGGGCCGAAGTTCGTGAGCCGGGTGATGGCCCAGGCCACGTCGGCCCCCCGGGTCTCGAACAGCCGCTTCATCCTCTCGGCCCGGTGCCGGACCGAGAGCACCGTCCGGATCCCCGGGCGGAGGAGCGCCTCCACGCGGGCTCCCACCGCCCCCAGCGCCCCCCGGACGAGCTCGCCGGCCGACGTGTCGGCCAGCACCACGCCGGCCACCCGCCCGCCGAACTCCTCGGGGTGGAGCTCGGCCAGGGCCACCAGCGTCATCCCGCCCATGCTGTGTCCCACGAGCAGGCAGGGCCCCTCCCCCACCGCCGCGTCGAGCACGGCCCGCAGGTCCCCGGCCATGGCCTCCAGCGAGTAGTCGCCCGCCGGGGACCGGTCGCTGCCCCCGTGGCCCCGGTGGTCGTAGAGGACGCACCGGAACCGGTCGGACAGGGCCGTCCACTGGTGGTGCCAGGTCGTCATGTCCAGGCTGAACCCGTGGGCGAAGACCAGGGTGGGCGCGCCGGGATCCCCGGCGGCACGCACCGCGATGCGCGTCCCGTCGGGGGCGGTCACGGGCCCGACGTCCTCGGGGGGCAGGGTGGCCAGCTCGGCGAGCCTGTCCCGGTCGATCCGCCCTCGCTGCCGGCGGACGGCTCCCCTGGCGGCCAGGCCCCCGGCGGCCAGGCCGGCGGCCACCCCCGCCGTCCACAGCGCCGCCCGCCGCCGCTTCACCCTCGGTGCTCCCGGGGGACCCGACCGCCGATGCCCGTCACGATCTCGTAGGGGATCGTCCCGCTCCAGGCGGCCAGGTCGTCGGCCCGGATCTCCTCCTCGCCCTGGCGCCCGATCAGCACGACCTCCTGGCCCTCTTCCACCCTGTCGTCCCCGCAGTCCACCAGGATCTGGTCCATGGTCACCGTCCCGGCCACCGGGCGCCGCCGCCCCCCGAGCAGGACCTCGGCACGCCCGGACAGCCGCCGCGAGTAGCCGTCGGCGTACCCCACCGGTACCGTGGCCACCCAGGCGTCCCGCTCCAGCCGGTACCGGTGGCCGTAGGAGACCGATTCGCCGGCAGGCAGGCGCCTGGCCATGGACACCTCCGAGCGCCACGACAGCGCGGGCCGGAGACCGGCCTCCTCGGCCAGGCCGGGGGCCGCCCCCAGCCCGTAGAGGGCGATGCCCACCCTCACGAGGTCGAGGTGCGCCGCGGGGAGGCGGATCGTGGCCGCGCTGTTCGCCGCGTGCCGGTACCGGGGCCGGTGCCCGGCCCGGCCCAGGGCGTCGGCCACGGTCAAGAAGCGCTCCAGTTGCCCCGTCGTGACCGCGGCGTCCTCGTCGGAGCGGGCGAAGTGGGTCCACAGGCCCTCCAGCCGGAGGCCGGCGTCCACCACCCGGTCCGCGAAGGCGAGGGCCTCCTCGGGAGGCCACAGCCCGACCCGGTGCATCCCGGTGTCCACCTTCACGTGGACCCCGACATCCCGGCCGGCCGCGCCGGCCAGCGCGGCCAGGCCCCGCTCCGTGTAGAGGGAGGGGGTCAGCCCGGCCTCCAGGGCGTCCTTCTCCGACCCGGGGGGGAACTCCGAGAGGACCAGCACGGGCGCGTCGACGCCCGAGTCCCGGAGCGCGAGCCCCTCCTCCACCAGGGCCACGCCGAGCCACGTGGCTCCGGCCTGGAGGGCCGCCCGGGCCACGGGAACCGCGCCGTGCCCGTAGCCGTCGGCCTTGACCACGGCCATCAGCTCCACGCCGTCCGGCTTCAGGGCCCGGACGTTGTGCCGGATCGCCTCCAGGTCGACCTCGGCCACGGTGGGCCGGAACGGGCCGGTCACGGGAGCAGGACCTCCACGGCCCACGGGATGGCCTCCGCGACGTCAGAGGCCGTGATCCCGGGGCCCCGGGCCTCCTCGGCCAGCCGGCCGGCCACCCCGTGGACGAAGGCGCCCGCCGTGGCCGCATCCAGGGGGCCGAGGCCGGCGGAGAGGAGGGCGGCCAGCACGCCGGCCAGCACGTCGCCGGACCCGCCCGTGGCCAGGGCCGGGGTCCCCGTCGGGTTCAGCCTGGCCTCGCCGGTGGGGGAGGCCACCACCGTCGGGTTCCCCTTGGCCAGGACGACCGCCCCCGTCTCCGCGGCCAGCTTCCTGGCCTGCCCGAGCCGGTCCCGGGCGGCCTCGGCGGACCCGATCCCCACCAGGCGGGCCAGCTCGCCGGCGTGGGGGGTGAGGACGGCGTCCGCCCGGCGTCCGGCGAGGTCCTGGGACCTTCCGGCGAAGGCGTTCAGGGCGTCGGCGTCGATCACCATCGGGACCTCGAGCGTCCGGACCAGCTCCCGGATCGTCGCGGCCGTCTCGTCCTGGGTGGACAGCCCCGGGCCCACGGCCACCGCGTCGAAGCGGCCGGCCGCCTCCCGGACCCGGTCGAGGGCCCCCCAGGCCACCGTCCCGTCGGGCGTGGCGGGCAGGGACAGGAACGTGGCCTCCGCGATCGTCGACTGGACCACCGGGACCGCCTCCCGGACGGTGGCCACCGTGACCAGGCCGGCGCCCGCCCGGTAGGCCCCCCGGGCCATGAGGGCCGCGGCCCCGGTCATCTCCCGGGACCCCCCCAGGACCAGCACGACGCCCGTGGAGCGCTTGTGGGCCTCCGGGGCCCGGCGGGGGAGGATCGCGGCGACGTCGGCGGGCTCCACCACGCCCAGGTCGCTCCGGACCAGCTCGGGCGGGAACCCGATGTCGGCCACGACGACCTCACCGGCCAGCTCCGCGCCGGGATGCAGGAGGATCCCGGGCTTCTCGGCCCCGAACGTGACCGTCACGTCGGCCCTGACCGCCGGCCCGTGGGCCGCGCCGGTCTCCCCGTCGACCCCGGACGGGACGTCCACGGCGACCACGGGGACCGCGGCGTCCCGGAGGAGCCCGATGGCCCCGGCCGGGTCGCCCTCCGGCGTCCCCCTGAACCCCGTGCCGAACACCGCGTCCACCGCCACGTCCGACCGGCCGAGCTCCCGGACCAGGGCGGCCTCGGAGAACGGGCCGATCCGTGCCTCGGCGACCTCGCGGAGGCGGAGGAGGTTCGCGTGCGCGGGATCCCGTCCCGGCTCCGGCTCGGCGAGGAGGAGGGCGGTGACCCTGATCCCCCACCGGGACAGGTATCGGGCCGCGACCAGGCCGTCTCCCCCGTTGTTCCCCTTGCCGCAGACCACGACGGCCCGCCGCCCGTACGTCCCTCCGGCCAGCCGGGCGGCGGCCACGGCCACGGCCCGGCCGGCCCGCTCCATCAGGGCGTCCACCGGCACCCCCCGGGCCCGGCTCTCCCGGTCGAGCGCGGCGCACTGGGCGGGGGTGAGGACCGGCCTCACGGGCCCGACCCCCCGCCGAGCGCCGTGCACATGGCCACGGCCACCGACCGCTCGTGCGAGAAGGAGACCAGGATCCGGGCCACCCCCAGCTCCTCCGCTCGGACCCTGGCCGTCCCGGAGAGGTCGATGCGCACCGAGCCGTCGTCGGCCCGGAGGACGTGGATCTCGCGCCACCGGCCCCCGGGGACGCCCCCCAGCGACTTGACGCAGGCCTCCTTGGCCGCCCACCGGGCCGCGTAGCAGGCCGCCCGGCTCTCCCGCCGGGCGTCGCACCAGGCCCGCTCCTCCTCGGTGAAGGCCTTCTCGGCGAACCGGGGGTGTCGGTCCAGGATCCGCGAGATCCGGGATACCTCCACGACGTCCACGCCCACGCCCAGCACGTCCACGGGCCTAAGCGTAGGGGAACGGCGCCCCGGCCGGCGGCGGGGCCACCCGGACCGGAAGAGCTACTCGACCGTGACGCTCTTGGCGAGGTTCCTGGGCTGGTCCACGTCGCAGCCCCGCTCCTTGGCGATGTGGTAGGCGAGGAGCTGGAGGGGGACCGAGACCACTACCGGCGACAGGAGCTCGGGGGTCCTGGGCACGTAGAGGACGTGGTTCGCGTACTTCCTGATCTCCTCGTCGCCCTCGCTGGCCACCGCGATGACCTCGGCGCCCCGGGCCCGGACCTCCTGGATGTTGGAGAGCATCTTCGGGTAGACGTGGCACTCGGTGGCCACCGCCACCACCGGGACGCCCGGCTCGAGCAGCGCGATGGGGCCGTGCTTCAGCTCCCCGGCCGGGTAGCCCTCGGCGTGGATGTAGGAGATCTCCTTGAGCTTGAGCGCTCCCTCGAGCGCGGCCGGGTAGCCCGTGTGGCGGCCGATGAAGATGAAGTCCCGAGCGCCCGCGTACCTCGGGGCGAGCTCGCGGATCTCGTCGTCGAGGTCGATGGCCAGGTCGACCTGGCCGGGGAGGTCGTGCATCCGCTCCACGACCTCGGCGATCTCCTCGGGGAACAGCGA
>JACQTL010000211.1 GCA_016210805.1 Actinomycetota bacterium
GATCTTCATGGACAACGGGTCGGGCATGCACACCCACCAGAGCCTGTGGAAGGAGGGCGACAACCTCTTCTTCGACGAGGTCGGGTACGCCGGGATCTCCGACATGGCCCGCTGGTACATCGGCGGGCTGCTGGCCCACGCGCCCGCCATCCTGGCCTTCGCCGCGCCGACCACGAACTCGTACCGCCGGCTGGTCCCCGGCTACGAGGCGCCGATCAACCTCGTGTACTCGCAGCGGAACCGGAGCGCCTGCGTCCGGATCCCGGTCTACTACAAGACGCCGGCCGCCAAGCGCCTGGAGTTCCGCTCGCCCGACCCGTCGTGCAACCCGTACCTGGCGTTCCCGGCGATGCTCATGGCCGGCCTGGACGGGGTGAAGAACAAGATCGAGCCGCCCGACCCGATCGACAAGGACCTGTACGACCTCCCGCCCGAGGAGGCCGTGAACGTGAAGCAGGTCCCCGGCTCGCTGGAGGAGGTCCTGGACGCCCTGGAGAACGACCACCAGTTCCTGCTGGAGGGCGGGGTGTTCACCCAGGACGTGATCGACACCTGGATCGAGTACAAGCGCCTCCGGGAGCTGGACCCGGTGAGGCTCCGCCCCCACCCCCACGAGTTCTACCTGTACTACGACATCTAGGCTCGCACTTGCCGGGCGATCCGGCGTGGCACAGAGTGGCGCGGTGCCGCGCCGGATCGTCTACCTGCAGGACACGCTGATGTCCGGGGGGGCCTCCCGGATCCTCCTCGAGATCCTGAAGAACGTGGACCGGGAGCGCTTCTTCCTCGAGGTGGCCACGCTGTGGGAGGAGGGGCCCCTGGCGGAAGGGGTCAGGGAGCTCGGGGTGCCCGTCCACGTGCTGGGCGCACCCCGACTCCGCGCCGACCGCGCAGTGGTCGGGTCGGTGGGCGGCCTGCTGGCCGCGCGGCAGCCGGACCTCCTCCACACCTCGCGTCACTGGTCGGCCGTCGCAGGCCGGCTGGCCGCCCGGCGGGCCGGGATCCCCGTGGTGAACCACGTCGTCCAGGAGCGGCCCGACCGCCGGATCGACGCCGAGGCCATCGCGGCGGGGGGGACGATCCCCCGGAACCGCGGCAGGCTGCTCATCCTCAGCCACGCGACGGCGCCTCTGGCCCACCGGTTCGTGGCCATATCGCAGGCGGTGGCCCGGAGGCCCTTCGGGGTCCCCGGCGTGCTGAGGGGCAGGATGCGGGTGGTCTACCCGGGCCAGGACCGCGAGGAGCTCCTGCGCCTGGCCCGGGCCGAGCCGGACCCCCCCGTCCCCCCGGACGGCGAGCCGGCGATCGTGGTCGTCGCCCAGCTCACCCAGACGAAGGGGCACCGGCACCTGATCGACGCGATGCCCCGGGTCCAGGAGCGGTTCCCCGGGGCCCGGCTGCTGGTCCTCGGAGACGGGCCGATGCGGTCCGCGCTGGAGGCCCAGGCCCGGCCGCTCGGAGACGCCGTCGCCTTCCTGGGCTATCGCCCGGATCGCCTGGCCATCATGTCCCGCTCGGACGTGGCCGTGTTCCCCTCCGTCACGGAGAGCTTCGGGATAGCCATGGTCGAGGCGATGGTCGTCGGTACCCCCGTCGTGGCGAGCGACATCCCCTCCTTCCGGGAGATCGCCGGCGGCGGCCGGGCCGCCGTGCTGACCCGGCCCGGCGATCCGGATGCGCTGGCCGCCGCGATCGTCGGGCTGGCCGGGGACCCCGCCGGAGCGGAGGAGCTCCGGGCGACGGCCGCGGAGCGGGCCGGGCGGTTCGCCTCGAGCTCCACCACCGCGGAGATCGAGGGGATCTGGGAGGAGGTCCTCACTCGCCGACCTCGGAGAAGACCCTCTCCATCGCCAGGCGGGCCCTCCGGGTGACCCGGCGGTACTCCTCCAGGAACGACTGCCTGGGGTACTCCTCGTAGCCCAGGCGGCGGGCCAGGGCGAGCTGGTCGGCGGTCCCGGCCGGCACGGCCTCCGCGTGGACCCGCCGATCGACCTCCAGCGCGTTCTTCACGTCGTTCAGGAACACGAACGCCTCCCCGAGGGCCAGGGCCACGCTGTCCTCGATCAGCCGGGCCTCGGCCAGGGCCTCCACGGCCTCCAGGGTCCCCCGCCGGCGGATCTCCGGGTGCTCGTGACCGTGGCGCATGAGGGCCGCCTCCACCGCGAACTGCACGTCGGCCAGGCTCCCGTAACCGAGCTTGAAGTGGAACCGGGCGGCCTCCCGGGGCCGGACCCTCTCCCGCTCGATCCGCCTGCGCATCCGGAGCATCTCGGCCAGCCGGTCGACCGTGAGCCCCGGCGGGTAGGCCAGGTCTTCGGCCAGGGCCTCGAACCGCCGGCCCAGGACCTCGTCCCCGGCAACGTGCCGGGCCCGGAGGAGCGACTGGAACTCCCAGGGCTCGGCCCACCGCTCCCAGTACTCGAGGAACCCGGCCACCGACCGGGCCAGCGGGCCGGCCCGCCCCTCCGGCCGGAGGTCGGCGTCGGGCTCCCATCCCGCCTCCCGGACCCCGGCCAGCACCCGCTCCGCCACGCGTTGGGCCCGCTCGAAGGCCTCCCGGCCCTCCTCCTCGTAGACGAACACGACGTCGAGGTCCGACGCGAAGTTGAGCTCCCGGGCCCCCAGCTTCCCCAGGCCCACCACGGCGAAGGGCACGTCGGACCCGGCCTCGCCGAGGGCCCGGCCGATGACCGCGTCCCCGATCCGGGTCAGGGCCGCCCCGACCTGCTTGGGCTCGAGCTCGCGGGCCGCGTACTCGCCGACCACCCGGACCAGGGCGGTCCCCGGATCCTCCTCGCCGGGCGATCCGGGGGCCAGAGCCGGGAGCATGGCCGGCCGGGATGCCAGCAGGTCGGTGGCGAACGAGCTGACCGCCACCGCGTGGGCCAGCAGGCGGGCTCCCCGGGGGTCCGACGCCAGGGCGTCCGCGACCTCGGGGTTCGACCCGGCCGCCTCCAGCACGCGGTCCAGGCGGACCAGCGCGGCGTCGGGGTTCGCCGCCAGGGCCATGGCCGGTACGACCACCGGGAACACGTGCCCCATCACCCGTCCCAGCCGGGTGGACGGGTCCACCAGCCGGGCCAGGACCTGGTAGGCGGACTCCGGCTGGACGAACCCCAGGCCGGCCAGCAGCTCCTCGGTGGCCTCGCGCTCGACGCCCGGGCGGGGCGCCGGGGCGCCGGCGAACGCCTCCAGGAGGGGCCGGTAGAAGAGGCGCTCGTGGATCCCGCGGACCAGCTCGGTCTCCTCCTCGTAGACGGCCCGGAGGGCCTCGGCCGAGCGGAGCCCCATCGACCTGGCCAGGCGCCCGAGCGCCGAGGGGTCGGCCGGCAGCTCGTGCGTCTGGAGGTCCCGCACGATCTGGAGCCGGTGCTCCAGCCTCCGGAGGAACCGGTACGCGTCGGCCAGGTCCTCGGCGTCCTGCTCGGCGACGTACCCCTCCTCGGCCAGCGCGGCCAGGGCCCTCAGCGTGTTGGGCTCCCGGAGGCGGGCGTTCCGCCGGCCGTGGACCAGCTGGAGGAGCTGCACGGCGAACTCGACGTCGCGGATCCCTCCCCGGCCCCGCTTCACCTCGACCAGCTCCTTGCCCCTGGCCCTGACGTAGTCCTCGATGCGGACCTTCGTGGCCCTGACCTCCTCGATGGCCCTGGGGGCCAGCTCGTCGGGGAAGACCTGCCCGACGACCGCCTCGAGGAACGCCGCGCCGAGCTCCAGGTCGCCGGCCACCGGGCGGGCCTTGAGCAGGGCCTGGCGCTCCCAGGTGGCCGCGTGCCGGGCGTAGTGCTCGGCCATGGCGTCCAGGGACCTGGACAGGGCCCCCGACCGTCCCCCCGGCCGCAGGGCGGCGTCCACCCGGAGGGCCACCCCCTCACCGGTGGGCTCGGACAGGAGGCGGATCAGGCGGGCGGCCGCCCGGTCCGCCCACTCCTGCCGCTCCCCGCCGGTGCCGGTGTGGACGAAGACGACGTCGACGTCCGAGGAGTAGTTGAGCTCGGCACCCCCCAGCTTGCCGAGGCCCACCACGGCCAGCCCGCCCTCCGGAGCCACCCGCCGGCAGGCCTCGGCCAGGCAGGACTCGGCCAGGGCGGTGATCTCGGCCACGACGTCGTCCAGGGCGGCCCCGGCGAGGTCGCGGGCGGCCACCCTGAGCATGGCTCGGCGGCGGAACCGGCGGAGCCCGTCCTCGGGGCCGTGTGCCGCCGTGTCGGCGGCGAGCTCGGCGTCCAGCTCGCCCCGGGAACGCGGTCCCAGCTCGGCCAGGGCCTCGGCCTCCTCGGGGTGCGCGACCAGGAGGTCCACCGCCGCCGGGGAGAACCCGAGGAGGGGGATCGCGGCTCCCAGCACGTCGGGGCGCTCGAGCGCGGCCCGGGCCCTGGGATGCTCGGTCACCCGGGAGAGGGCCACCCGGGCGAGCTGGGGGTCCGGTGCCCCGGCCAGGGCCCGGCCGAGCTCCTCGGGGGAGATCACGACGAGACAGTACGATGCCCAGGCGTTGTCACCGGTGCGGTTGGCCCGGATCGGAGGGGTGGTCACGGTGGCCACGAGCGTCGTGGTCGCGGCGGTCACGGCCGCCGTCTCGCACATGGACGGCACCGCGGTGGGCGTCCTGGCCTTCGCCGCCCTTCCTGGAGCCCTGGCCCTGTCCTGGCCGGGCCGGGTCGGCGTGCTGATGACGGCCGACCTCCTCCTGGTCGTGGCCCTCGTCCCCATGCTCTGGGCCTGGGTCTTCGCGGCCTACCTCCCCGCCCTGGCCGTGATGGCCCTGGGCACCGTCGGGGTCGCCCGCCAGGAGGAGCAATGAGCGCTGCCGCAGCCGGGGGTCGGTCCCGGGCCGTCGGGAATTAACCGGCCGGTAACCGGGCACCGGAGGGTCGCCGGTACCCTCGGAGGCGTGGCGCTCTCGCGAGAGGCCGAGTTCGTCCTGCGGACCGTCGAGGAACGGGGGATCCGCTTCGTCAGGCTGTGGTTCACCGACGTGCTCGGGTTCCTGAAGTCGTTCGACATCACCACCCAGGAGCTCGAGGGGGCGTTCAGCGAGGGCATGGGGTTCGACGGCTCCTCGATCGAGGGCTACGCCCGGATCCAGGAGTCCGACATGGTCGCCTTCCCCGACGCGTCCACCTTCCAGATCATCCCCTGGAAGACGGAGGCCCCGGTGGCCCGGATGTTCTGCGACGTGTTCAACCCGGACGGGACGCCGTTCGAGGGTGACCCCCGGTTCGTCCTCAGGCGCCAGCTCGACCGGGCCGCCGAGCTGGGCTACCGGTTCTACGTCGGCCCCGAGCTCGAGTTCTTCTACTTCAGGGACTCCGCGGGGACCGAGTTCCTGGACCGGGGCGGGTACTTCGACCTCACGCCGCAGGACGTCGCGGCCGACTACCGCAAGCGCACAGTCGGCTACCTGGAGGCCATGGGGATCCCGGTCGAGTACGTCCACCACGAGGTGGCCCCGTCCCAGCACGAGATCGACCTCCGCTACACCGACGCGCTCACGATGGCCGACAACGTCATGACCTACAGGGTCACCGTGAAGGAGGTGGCCCAGGAGTTCGGGATCTACGCGACGTTCATGCCCAAGCCCGTGGCCGGGGTGGCGGGCAGCGGGATGCACACCCACCAGTCGCTGTTCGAGGGCGAGCGGAACGCGTTCTTCGACCCGAACGACGAGTACCACCTGTCCCGGGTGGCCAAGGGGTACATCGCCGGCCTCCTCCGCCACGCGCCCGAGATCACCCTGGTGACGAACCAGTGGGTCAACTCGTACAAGCGCCTGGTGTCCGGCTTCGAGGCTCCCGTCTACATCTGCTGGGCCCGGCGGAACCGCTCCGCCCTGGTCAGGGTCCCCATGTACAAGCCGGGGAAGGAGTCGGCAACCAGGCTCGAGTACCGGGCCCCGGACCCGGCCTGCAACCCGTACCTGGCCTTCGCCGCCATGCTGGGCGCGGGCCTGGCCGGGATCGAGGAGGGCGTCGAGCTCGCCCCCGAGGCTTCCAACAACATCTACGACATGACCGACGAGGAGCGGCGGGCGGCGGGGATCGAGCGCCTCCCCGAGGACCTGTTCGAGGCGATCCGCGCGGCCGAGGAGTCCAAGGTCCTCCGGAGCGTGCTGGGCGACCACGTGCACGAGTTCCTGATGCGGAACAAGAAGGAGGAGTGGGACGCCTACCGCTCCTACGTCACCCCGTACGAGCTGGAGCGCTACCTCCCCATCCTCTAGGCGCGAGCGGGCCGCCGGCCCTCCTTGACCTCGCTCGCCTTGCTACCTAGCCTGCCGGTCTGGGGGGAGCGTCCATGTCTCCGAGGCGAATGGCCGGCCGCAGGACGCTCCTCGTGCTGCTCCTCATCCCCCTCCTCGTCCTCCCCGGTCCCTCCGGTGGGGCCCTCCCCGAGGGCCGCGGGGCGAGGAGCGGGCCCTTCCCCGACCTGCCCCTGTACGCGCCCGACGGTCCCTTCAACACGGCGATCCCACTCGGCGTCCGGTTGGACGGACGCTCGACGGCCATGGTCCGGACGCTGATCGACGACGCCGCGCGGGGCGGGTTCTTCCTCCTCCAGAAGCTCTGGACCACCACGGTCTTCGAGGCCGGGCCGGGCACTCCGCGGAAGACCGTCCGCCTGACTGCCAAGTGGGCGCCGAAGCGGCGGATCCACGGGGTCCCGATCCCGTCCGAGGCGGTCCCGGATCCGTCCGGCGACGGGAGCCTGGCCATCATCGACCCGACCACCGGCTGCGAGTACGACTTCTGGCAGTTCGAGAAGCGCCCGCGGGGCTACCGGGCGAGCTGGGGGAACGCCCTCCCGCTCGGCTCGACCGGCGTCTTCGCGAAGGGGTTGTCGGCCCGCGGGTCGGGCTTCGCCCTCCCGGCCGGGGTGATCTGGCCGGAGGAGCTCGCCGCTGGGCGGATCGAGCACGCCCTGATCTTCAGCTACACGTGGACCAGCCGGCAGGGGGCGGTGCCGCCGGCCACGGAGACCGACGGGTGGAGCTCGAAGGTCGGAGCGATCCCGGAGGGGGCCCGCGTCCAGCTGGACCCCTCGCTCGACCTGGACCGGCTCCCGCTTTCGGACCACGAGCGGACGATCGCGAGAGCCCTCCAGGAGTACGGCATGTACCTGGCCGACACCGGAGGCCCCGGCATCACGCTGTACGCGGTGAACCCGCTCTCCTTCGAGGACGACGCCTACGCCGGGCTGCTCCCGGACACCAGGTACGTGTCGCTCGACGCCATCCCGGTGGACAGGTTCCGGGTCCTGGCCATGCCGGAGCCCGTCCCCGCGAGCCGGCTTGACGTCGAGCTGGTCCCCACCCCCTGCGCGACGTTCAGCTGAGCTCCGGGCCGGGCCGCCGGCCCCAGCCCAGGAC
>JACQTL010000210.1 GCA_016210805.1 Actinomycetota bacterium
CCCGTCCCCCTCGGTAGGCTAGGACGATGCGGATCGGCATCGTGGCCCCGGCCTGGGTCCGGGTCCCCCCCACCGGGTACGGCGGGATCGAGCAGGTCGTCAGCCTGCTCACCGAGGAGCTCGTGGCCCGGGGCCACGATGTCACCCTGTTCGCTTCGGGCGACTCCGAGACCAAGGCCGCCCTCATCCCGGCCTTCCCCGAGGCCCCGGTCGACAGGCTGGGCGACCTCGGGGCGGAGGCCGTCCACGTCGGCCAGGCGTACCGGAGGGCCGAGTCCGTCTACCGGGCCGGCGACGGCTTCGACCTGCTCCACGACCACTCCCGCCGCCTGGGCGTGGCCTTCGCGGCGACGCTCGACACCCCCGTGGTCCACACGGCCCACTTCGCCGTCCGGGGAGAGGTGGCCGAGCTGTACGAGAGGTTCCAGGGAGCCGTCTACCTCACCGCCGTGAGCGACCACCAGGCCGCGGAGGCGCCCGATCTCCCCTGGCGGGCGGTGGTTCGCCACGCCGTGGACGTGCAGACGCTCCCGTTCCGCGAGACCAAGGACGACTACCTGCTCTGCCTGGGGAGCATCAGGGAGTCGAAGGGACAGGACGTCGCGATCGAGGCGGCCCGGGCGGCCGGCGCGCCGATCGTGATCGCCGGACGCGTCCACCCCGACGGGGAGGCCTTCTTCCGGGAACGGATCGTCCCCGAGGTCGACGGCGAGCGCGTCCGGTTCCTGGGCGAGATCACCGCGGAGCGCAAGGTCGAGCTCCTGGCCGGGGCCCGGGCCCTGCTGTTCCCCGTCCGCCGGCCCGAGCCGTTCGGCTTGGTGATGCTGGAGGCCATGGCCTGCGGCACGCCGGTGGTCGCCCCGGCCACGGGAGCCGTGCCGGAGCTGGTGGACGACGGCCGGACCGGGATCCTGGCGGAAGGTGCCGACGACGTCGCCGCGGCCGTGAAGCGGATCGGGCGGATCCGCCCCGACCGGTGCCGCCGCCACGTCGAGGAGCGGTTCCATCCGCGGCGGATGGTGGACGAGTACGAGGCCGTCTACCGCGGGATCCTGGCCGAGCTGTGAGCGGCGGACGGGATCCCGCGCTGGGCCCCCTCCACCGCGACCCGTCCCGGGCCGGCGTCTTCCTGGACTTCGACGGGTCGCTATCCGAGATCGTGGATCGTCCGGAGGACGCGAGGGCCGTGCCAGGCGCCGCGGAGGCCGTGGCCGCCCTAGTGCCCGTGTACCGCGTGGTGGCCGTGGTCACCGGACGGCCCTCGGCGGAGATCCGCCGGCTGCTGGACGTGCCCGGGGTCCTCTACGCGGGGCTGTACGGGCTGGAGCCCAAGGGGGCCGGCCCGGCGCCGGCCCTCCCCTTCCGGCTCGAGGTGGACGCGGTCGTGGCCACGGTCCCCGGGGCCAGGGTCGAGCCCAAGGGCCTGTCGCTGGCCGTTCACTACCGGGGAGCGACCGACCGGGAGGCCGCCCGCCGGAGGCTCGAGGAGGAGCTGGCCCGGGTGGTGGAGGGGACGGGGTACGAGGTCATCGAGGGCAAGATGGTGCTCGAGCTCGTCCCGTCCGGCCGGTCCCGGAAGGGAGGGGCCGTGCGCCGGCTGGTCGAGGAGAGCGGCGTCGGCACGGCGATGTACGCGGGGGACGACGTCGCCGACCTGGAGGCCTTCGAGGCCCTGGACGAGCTGGCCGGCGAGGGCCTTGCCGCTGTGAAGGTGGTCGTCGCCGGGCCCGAGACGCCCGCCCGGCTGGTGGAGGCGGCCGACGTGACCGTGGACGGCCCCCGGGGCCTCGTCGAGCTCCTGCGGTCCCTGGCCCAGGCCTAGGCTCGGTCCCCGGCCGCGCCCGAGGGCTCCAGGGCGGCCGGCTCCTTCAGGGGACCGACGGCCGGGAGCAGGGGCAGGCGGAAGGCGAAGCTCGAGCCCAGCCCGACGCGGCTGTGGACCTCCAGCCGGGTCTCGTGCAGCGCCAGCATCTCCCGCACGAGGCCAGCCCCAGCCCTAGGCCCTTCGTCCGGCGGGTGTTGGTCTCTCCGCCCCGGAAGAACCGGTCGCCGATGTGGCGGAGGTCGTCCGGCGATATGCCCGGGCCGTCGTCCGCCACGGACACGACCGCCGTCCCGTCCTCGATGTAGGCCTCCAGGAGCACCCGGGCCCCCGGCTCGGTGTGCTTGGCCGCGTTGGACAGGAGGTTCTCGACCGCCCTCTCGATGAGCATGGCGTCGGCCTCCACGAGGAGGGGCCCGCGGAGGCGGACCGAGAGCCCGCGGCCCTCGAAGAGCGGCTCCAGCCGGCCGGCCACGCTCCCGAGGAGCGGCTCGAGGTCCAGGGGCTCGCGGGCCACGCGCGGCGCCCCGGACTCCAGCCTGGAGAAGTCGAGCAGGCTCGTGATGATCTCGTCGAGGGTCCGGGCGTTGGCGTTGAGGCCCTGGAGGAGCTCCCGCCGGGTGTCCTCGTCGAGCTCGTCCCACCGCTGCTGGAGGGTGAGGCCCATCCCCTCGATCACCGTGATCGGGGTCCGGAGCTCGTGGGAGACCGTGGACAGGAAGTCGCTCTTCAGCCGGTCGAGCTCCGCCAGCCGCTCGACCGCCCGGCGCTCCTCCTCGAACCGCCGGGCGTTCTCGAGGGCCAGCCCGGCCTGCGCGGCGAGCAGCTCGAAGGCCTCGAGCTCGTGCGGCGTGATGCGGCGCGTGGCCCGCGTCCCCCCGACCAGCACGGCCGCCATCTTCCCCTCGACGAGTATCGGGCTGGCCATCACGGAGCGGAACCCCTCGTCGCGGAGCGCGGCGGGGGCATCGGCCAGCTCGGCGTAGTCCCCCACGGTCACGGTCTCCCCGCGGTCGCGGACCAGGCCCACCATCCCCCTGTCCGCGGGGTGCACGCCCTCGGCGTAGGAGGCGGGGATCCCCCGCGGATGGGCCACCCGGTAGGTCTCCCCGGCCTGGTCCAGCACGCAGATGTTGGAGGCCTCGAACCCCAGGTGGTTGACCGAGTCCACGACCACGTCGAGCACGCGGGCGTGGTCGAGGGTCATGCCCCGGCCCGCCGCGGCCACCGTCGACAGGAGGTCCGCCCACCGCTGGCTCTCCCGGAGGGCGTCCAGGTGCTTGGCCATGAGTCGCATCAGCTCCCGGGCCAGGAAGCTGGTCAAGAGGGCCAGGAGCGAGAGCATGGCCAGCCGGAACAAGAGCACCGCCGCCCCGATCTCCCAGCCGGTCAGGCCCACCACGGCCACGTAGCAGCCCATCGTGAACGCGAGGAGCCCGGCCTGCCCCTTCGGCGGGTACCCCGCTCCGAAGAAGACGGTGGTCAGGCCGTAGACGAGGTACATCTCGGAGCGGCCCCCGCCGGTGCCGTACACGGCCACGCTTATCAGGAGGATGTCCAGGCAGGACCACGCGTACAGGCCCCAGACGCCCAGCCGCCCCTCGAACATCCGCTCCCACGGAAGGAGCCGGACCACCGCCACGCCGATCACCGCGCCCGCCAGCACGGCCCCGTAGGTGACCGGGTCCACGGGGCCGTGCCCCGGGGCCGCCCAGAACACCAGCAGCGCCCCGATCGTGAGGATCGTGACGATGATCCCGATCCGGACCGATCGCAGCCAGTAGGGCACGAGCGAGTCGCGCACCGCTTCCATGCAACGGGGATCGGTCGCACGGGGCACCATCTCTAGTCCCCGGCACGGTCCGCCCCGGGACGCGTGACCGGTGCCGGCCCCGGCGGCCTAGCCCGCCCGCCGGGCCCGGCCCGCGGCCTCCAGGTCGGCCAGCTGCGCCCGGATCCACGCCTCGGGGGTGCGGGACCGGATCGTGCGCCGGAGCGCCGAAGCCCGGCTCCGCCGTTCCGCCTCCGGCATCGACAGCGCCCTCTCCAGCGCGTCGGCGGTCTCGGCCACGTCGAAGGGGTTCACCGAGATCGCGTGGTCGCCGAGGATCGAATGCGCGCCGGCTCCCTCGGACAGGATCAGGACCCCGTTCCGGCGGTTCAGGACGGGTCCCTCCATGGCCACCAGGTTCATGCCGTCGATCACGGGGTTGACCACCAGGGCGTCGTACTCGGAGTAGGCCGCCACGGCGCGCGGGAAGTCGTCCCCGATCACCATCTCGATCGGGGTCCACCCGTCCTCCCCCATCTCCTCGTTGATCCGGTCGGCCACGCGGATGCACTCGCGGGTGTAGGCCCGGTACTCGGGGATCTCCCGGCGGGACGGGTTGAGGAGGGCCAGGAACCGGACCCGGCCCCGGCGGCGCACGCTCCGGCGGACGTAGGCCTCGAAGGCCAGGAATCCCCGCAGCACGTTCTTGGACAGCTCCATGCGGTCCACGCGCACCACCAGGCGGCCGTCCCCCCTCTCCCGCTGGAGCTCGCGGCGGATCGCCCGGACGTCGGGCCGGGAGGCCCGGGCCAGGAGGGCGTCGGCGTCGATGGCGATCGGGTAGACCCCGACGTGCACGCTCCGACCGCCCGTCTCTACCGTGCCGGCCTCCAGGTCGATCCGGGCCTCGGGGAGCTCCCGGCAGGACAGGAGGAAGCGCTCCGCCCACCGATCGTCGTGGAACCCCAGGACGTCGGCCCCGAGCATCCCGCGCAGGATCTCGGTGCGCATCGCCCGGGGGAGGATCCGGAAGTAGCCCGGATCCGCCCAGGGCGTGTGGGTGAAGTGGGCGATCAGCGCGGTCCTGCGACGCTCCCGCAGGAGCCGGGGCACCAGGGCGAGGTGGTAGTCCTGGACCAGGTGGGCGGGGGCGCCGGGGCCCCCCGTGCCCTCCCGGGCCAGGGCCCGGGCGAAGGCATCGTTCACCGCGACGTAGTCCTCCCAGGCCGCCGCCGTGGCCTCCGAGAACCTCGGGGAGCGAGGCGCGTCCCACAGGTAGTGGTGGCAGAACCACAGGATCCGGTTCGAGATCACGTTGTAGTACCGGTCGAACCGGTCCGGCGCGATGTCCAGGTACCGCAGCCGGTAGGTGGACCCCTCGATCCTGGCCTCGATCCTCCCGCCCGGCCCTCGCGAGGCCTGGAGCCGGTCGCCGTCGGACATCGCCGCGGCGATCCACAGGCCCCCGGCCCTCTGGAGCACCCCGGTCAGCGCGGTGACCAGCCCCCCGGCTCCCCTCGTCCCGGTGACCTGCCCCCGCTCGTCCAGGTGGAAGCTGACCGGCCCCCGGTTCGACGCGACGAGGATGGGACGGCCGAGCCGGTCGGTGGGATCGGGGGGTGCCTCCACGGGCCGAGTCTACCCAGGCGATCGTCGGCGCCCCCGGGGCCGTCGGCGGGGCAGGCCCACCGACCCGGAGGGCCATCGGTCCCGGAGCCCGGATGGCGGCGATATGCTCAGGCCACGGCGGGACCCCGCCGGCGGAGGATCTCGTGGAGGAGCCTCAAGGGCCACTGATCTCGAGCCCGGCCGTGGCCCGGGTGGCCCGGTGGGGCCTCGTGGCCTGGGCGGTCATCGGCGTGGCCGTGGTGGCGTACCTGGCCTTCCGGTTCGTGATCTACCCGATCCGGATCGTGTTCCCGCCCCTCCTCGTGGCCCTCATCATCGTCTTCCTCCTGAACCCGATCGTGTCCCGGCTCCAGCGCAGGGGGATCCCGAGGCTGTGGGGGACCCTGCTCTCCTACGTCGTGTTCCTCACGGGGGCCGGGATCGGCCTCGCCTACCTGATCCCCCTCGTCTCGCAGCAGGTCGCGGCGTTCGACCTCCAGCAACTCGTGGCCAAGGCCACCGACGCGCTGGCCGACCTGGGCCGCAGGATCGGGTTCGACGTCTCCGGCGCCTCGCTCGTGGGCCGGGAGGAGGCCGCCGGCTTCCTGGCCCGGATCACGGAGATCACCTCGGGCGTCCTGCACGTGGTCCTCATCTTCGTGCTGGGGCCCATCATCGCGTTCTACCTCCTCCTCGACCTCC
>JACQTL010000003.1 GCA_016210805.1 Actinomycetota bacterium
ACTCGATCCACCAGGGCGGCCAGTGCCTCATCCAGCGCGGCGACCTTCGCGTCGAGGGCCTCGATGCGCATCGCCAAGCTCCGAAGGGCGAACTTCGCCAGGGCGAACTTCGCCGCCTCGACCGGATCGCCGAGTCGGTTCCGGTCCGCCCGGAGCCTCCGGCACAGGCTCGCCTGCCCTCGTCGAGTCTTTCGACGCAGACGCTCCCTGAGTTCGGACGGTGCAGTGATGACGAGATCCCCCAGTTGGACCAGGGCGACCGACCGAGCCTTGATCGCGCCGTCACGGGCCACTTTCAGCTGGCGGATGGCCTCGACCGTCCCGGTGGTGTCCTTGGGCCGGACCTTGACCTCGCCGGCGAGGACCTTACGGGCTGCCGCTTCGGCGTCGATGGCGTCGGTCTTCCCGCGTCGATGGCGCAGATGGGCGTGGGGGCGGTTGACCTCGAGGACCTCGATCCCGGAGGCGTTCAGGTACCGGGTCAAGCCCGCTCCGTAGGATCCCGAGGACTCGACCCCGACCGTCCGGACGTCTCCGTGGGTGCGCAGCCAGGCCAGCATCTGCGCGTACCCGGCGCCAGTGGCTGCGAACCGTCGATCGCCCATCGCGCGCCCGCGCTCGTCGAGAGCGACCGCATGGTGGAACTCGGTGTGACAGTCGACCCCGCCGACGACAACCTGAACCGTCGCTGCCATGATCGCGGTGTCCTCCTTCCACGAAGGGGCGACACGGGACGGGCGGACACAACAGTGATGGGGCATCTGTCAGCGCAGTTTCCTATAAGGTCACATCCGCCCGGACCGGCCGCCCAACCTGATGGCCTGGGCGACCCCGTTCGAATCGACGCGTCCCGGACGGGACACCGGGTACCCCGGGTCGGCTTCTTGGTAGGTCAGATCCGGCCGGAGTTACCCGACCGCATCTTCACTGTTTCATGGAGTCTCGCCAGTTCGATTTGTCCGACGCGGCTGGGCTCCGTGCGTGAAGGGATGGCGTGGATCTGAACGCCGCCCGGGGGATGGCCTCCGGAGGCGGAGTGGACGGCCCCACTCCTCGAACCGATGAACGTCCTCGAGGCGCCCGGCGGGTTTCGGCGTCTATCCCCGAGCGGATAATGCCGGAGTGGGTGAGGCGAGCCCGGGCCTGATCGCGGACCGCTCGTCGGACGCGGTGGGGAGGGTGCCGCTCCGGCTGCGGCTGGTGCTCCTGTCGTTCCTCATGCTCTTCGTCGAGCTGGGGCTGATCCGCTACTCGGGCGCCTACGTCGTCTACCTCTCCTTCTTCACTAACTTCGTGCTGCTGGCCAGCTTCCTGGGGATCGGGGTGGGGTTCCTCCGGGCCCGGGCTCCCCGGAACCTCCTCCCGTACGCCCCCCTGGCCCTGTTCGCCATGGTCCTGTTCCTGGCGGCCTTCCCCGTGAGCGCGGCGCGGGTCGGGGGCTCCCGGGTCTTCCAGGGCTCGTTCGGGCTCCCGGCCCTCCCCCAGTGGGTCACCCTCCCCGTGATCTTCCTGCTGTCGTTCGCCGTGATGGCGATGATCGCCGAGGGGGTGGCCCGGACCTTCGCCCGGTTCGAGGCCCTGGAGGCCTACCGCCTCGACATCCTGGGGAGCATCCTGGGGATCGCTGGGTTCTCGGTCCTCTCCTTCCTCCACGCGCCGCCGCTGGCCTGGGGGGTCGGGGCCGCGGCGCTGGCCCTGGTGCTGATCCCGGCCCGCCCGGCCTGGCTCGTCGTGGCTCCGCTGGCCGGCCTGCTCGCCGTCCTGGCGGTGCTCTCCTTCGCCCCGCGCACGTCGTGGTCGCCGTACTACCGTGTCCACACCGGGGCCCAGGAGGCCGACGGCTCGATGCCGATCCGGGTCAACGGCCTCCCGCACCAGTCGATCACCCCCCTCGAGCGCCTCGAGTCCGAGCAGCCGTTCCGCTACGACCCGTACCTCCACGACCCCGACAACGCCCTGGACGACGTCCTGATCGTGGGGTCGGGCGGGGGGAACGACGTGGCCATCGCGCTCTCCCGGGGCGCCGGCCACGTCGACGCGGTGGAGATCGACCCCGTGATCCAGGGCCTCGGGCGGGACCTCCACCCGAACGACCCGTACGGCGACCCGCGCGTGACCGCGCACATCCAGGACGGGCGGGCGTTCCTCCACGACGCCGACCGCCGCTACGACCTGATCCTGTTCGCGCTCCCGGACTCGCACACGCTGATCTCGGGGCAGGCCTCGCTCCGCCTGGAGAGCTACCTGTTCACCGAGGAGGCCATGGGGGAGGTCCGCGACCACCTGAAGCCAGACGGCGTCTTCGTGCTGTACCACTACTACCTGCGGTCGGTGACCGACCGGTACGCGGGAACCCTTGAGGAGGTGTTCGGCCACCCGCCCTGCGTGGACAAGCGGGTCCAGGTCGGACCGCGCCGGCAGACCGTCCTCACCGTTGGGATGCGGCCCGACGCCCTGGAGTGCGACACGCCGTGGCGCCCGTCCGGGGTCGTCCCGGAGCCCGACGCCGACGACCACCCCTTCCCGTACCTGGCCAGGCGGACGATCCCCCGGCAGTACGTGATCAGCCTGATCATGATCCTGCTCGGCTCGGCCTTCGTCGTCCGGACGACGGCCGGGCCGTTCCGGCAGATGCGGTCCTACCTGGACCTGTTCTTCATGGGGTCCGCGTTCCTCCTCCTGGAGACCAAGAACGTGGTCCAGTTCGCCCTGCTGTTCGGGACGACGTGGTTCGTGAACGCGCTCGTGTTCGCGGGGATCCTCATGACCGTGCTGGCGGCGATCGAGGTGGCCAGGCGGTTCCGCCCCAAGCGTCCGGCCGTGCTCTACGTGCCCCTCCTCGCGTCGCTGGCCGTGGCCTGGGCGGTCCCCCAGAG
>JACQTL010000220.1 GCA_016210805.1 Actinomycetota bacterium
CGGCGGCGGCGTCGCCGGGCCGCCGACGCACCCGTCTCCGAGGGCTGTTCGCCCGCCCCTTCCCGGTGCCCAGCGTCGCCGTCCCCGCCCGACCGGTCGGGCGCCTTCGGTTCGGCGCTCCCGGCGGACGGACCGCGGCCCCGGCCGCCCCGGCCTCGGGACCGGCGACGCTTGGGCCCGGGCGAGCCGGACCCATCCTCAGCGGACGCCGTGCGTCCCGGGTCGTCGGACGGGGTGAGCTCGGCCGAGCGAGCCCTTGCGACGGCCTCCACTGGCTCGTCGTTCATGCTGCGTTCTCCCTTCCATCGAAGGGCGTGTGGATCGAGGAGCGGGCGGGGTGCCGAGGGTGCCGCGGGGGCCCGGCCAGGATCGCCCGCGTGGATCCGCGGGTGGCCTCGGGCGGGCCGGAGGGTGCGGGCTTCGGCTGCATCCCTCGGCCGCGCGCGAACGGTTCGCGCACGAAGGTCTCCGTCCCGGGGCGCCGGATCCGGCGATCGGGTCCCGCCGTCGATCGTCGATCACGGGACCCTCGTCCGCCCGGAAGGGGCGCCACCGTTCCTCATCCCGCCGCCGACCGGATCCCCGGACGCGGCGAGCACGCCTGATATACGGCCCGGGACGAAGAGCGCCCCAGACGTACATGCAGGATAACAGCGGGGAACCATCCCGAGCGGCGGTTCCGGCCCGAAGCCCCGCGGCCGATCCCGCCCCCGGGACTAGACCGAAGTAGCCATCAGCCATCACCCGGGGGGTCGACCGAAACCGTCGTTGGTCGGATGAAGGCTCCCGCGTAAGGCCACGACACTTGCTCCATGGGCGGCCCCCAGGCCTCGCACTCGCCCCCTACGTCCGGCGGGGTGATGGACGCGCACCCCCTTCGCGTCATGGTCGTGGACGACCACCCCGAGTTCCGGGAGTCGCTCCAGATCCTCCTGGCCACGGGCGGCTTCCACGTCGTGGGGGCGGCCGGCGACGGGATCGAGGCGCTGCGGCTCGCCGAGCGGCTGGAGCCCGACGTCGTCCTGATGGACGTCCGCATGCCCTCCATGGACGGCATCGAGGCCACCAGGCGCATGAAGTCGAGCCTTCCCGACACGATGATCGTGGCCCTCACGGCTCAGGAGGACCAGGGGGTCGTCCGGGACATGCTCGTGGCCGGGGCGTCCTGCTACGTCCTCAAGGACTCCGAGGGCGAGGACATCCTCAACGCCGTCCAGCAGGCCGCGGTGGGTGGCGCGGTCCTGTCGCCGGGGGTCACCCCCTCCGTGATCGACGAGCTGATCGACGTGCTGGCCCGGGAGCGCCGCCGGGCCCGCGAGCTCGAGGAGGCCAACGAGGCCCTGATCGAGCGCGTGGCCCGCCGGCACGAGCTGGTCACCCGACTGGGCCACGAGCTCCGGACCCCGGTGACCGTGATCCTGGGCGTGGCCGGCACCCTGGCCGAGGGCCGGGCGCCCTCGGAGGACATGCCCTCCCTCCTCGACTCCCTGGTCAACAGGGCCCGGGCCCTGGCCCGGCTGGTCGAGAGGTTCGAGGCCGCCGTCGACACCGACGCCGCGCAGCTCGTCGACCTCCCCGAGCTGGCCCGGGAGGTGTCCGGGAGCCTGGACAGGGTCCGGGTCGAGGCGGAGCCCCTCCCCATCGCATCCGTCAACGCCGTGCTGGCCCGGCGGATCCTCGAGGAGCTCGTGGACAACGCGTGCCGCTTCTCGGAGCCCCCCTCGCCGGTGACGGTCCGCCTGGGCCGACGGTTCGACCGGATCGAGGTCCGCGTGGCCGACCGCGGTCCGGGCATCCCCCCCGGCGACCGGGAGCGGATCTTCGAGCCCCTGGAGCAGGTCGAGGCGCTGGACGCCCGCCAGCACCAGGGCGCCGGCGTCGGGCTCCCCCTGGCCCGCGCCGCGGCCCGGGCCATGGAGGGAGACCTCGTCCTGGAGGAGTCGAGCCCGGGCGGCTCCACGTTCCTGTGGACCGTCCCCGTCCGCCAGGATCCGGGAACCCCACGGTCCTGAGCCCCTCCGCGGGGATCAGGCGGTGAACCGGCGCATGTGCACCGAGAGCAGGATCCCCACCATCAGGTAGTTCGCCAGCAGGGAGCTCCCCCCGAACGACACGAAGGGCAGGGGTATCCCGGTGATGGGCATGATCCCGAGGGTCATCCCGATGTTCACGAACATCTGGAACGCGAACACACCCCCGATGGCCCCCGCGACGTAGGTCCCGAACCGGTCCTTGGACAGCGCGGCGATCCGGAAGGTGCGCCACAGGAGCACCGCGAAGAGCGACAGCAGGAACACCGCCCCCATGAACCCGAGCTCCTCCCCCACCACGGTGAAGATGAAGTCGGTGTGCTGCTCGGGGACGAAGTCGAGGTTGGTCTGGGTCCCCTGGAGGTACCCGACCCCGGTGAGCCCGCCCGACCCGATCGCGATCTCGGACTGGAGCCGGTTGTACCCCGAGCGCAGGGGATCGTCCTTCGCGTCGAACAGGGCGGTGAGCCGCTGGATCTGGTAGTCCTTCACGATCCCCATCCGGAACGCCCCGAACATCAGCACGACGGCCACCAGGGCCAGGGCGCCGAGGTGGCGGGCCCGGGCCCCCGCCACGACCAGCACGGTGACCAGGACGACGGCGAGGACCAGGCTGGTCCCCAGGTCGGGCTGGAGGAACACCAGCACCATGGGCAGGGCGGCCAGGGCCGTGGCCCGGAAGACCGTGCGCAGGGTGATCTCCGACGTCCGGAGCTCCGACAGGAACGCGGCCAGCATCAGGATCAGGGCGATCTTGGAGAACTCCGAGGGCGTGAACTGGAACCCGGCCACCTTGAACCCCCGCTGGGCCCCCGCCGTGCTCTGTCCCAGGGGGGTCTTCACCAGCAGCAGGAGGACGAGCACCCCCACGTAGGCGATCGGGGCGTACACCTTCCCCTGCCGGTAGTCGGCCGCCGCGGCGGCGGCCAGGAGGCCGGAGGCCAGGACCATCCCGAAGCCCTGCTTGCGGACCGCGTCGTAGGGGCTGTCCCCCAGGATGGTCAGGGTCTGGTGGGTGGACGAGTACACCATCAGGAGCCCGAAGACCGACAGGGCCAGCACGGTGAGGAGCAGCACCACGTCCAGGTGCCTGACCGACTCCCGCCAGCGTCCGGCGGTCCCGGCCCGGCCGGCCGTCAGGTCCATGGCCATCCCTCGGCTCTTCCCATCAGTCCGTCGCGTTCCCCACGTAGAGCGTGGACAGGGGCAGGTCGAAAAGGCCCTCCAGGATCCGCCGGGCGATCGGAGCCGCCGAGACCGAGCCGTGGTCTCCCTCCTCCACCACGACGATCACCACGTACTGGGGGTCGTCCAGCGGGGCCATGGCCGCAAACCACGCCGTGTCCTCCTTGAACCGGTTGGGGTTCGGGCTGGTCCCCGTCTTGCCCCCCACCGACACCCTGGAGAACGGGAAATCCCGGAACGGGAACCACGCCGTCCCGTTCTCGCTCTGCACGACCCCCCGGAGGGCCTTGCGGATGAACGCCAGGTGCGCCTGGGACATCGGGAGGCGGGCGGCCCGCTGGGACCGGATCCGCCGGACCACCGTGCCGTCCGGGTCCTGGACCCGGAGGGCCACCCGGGGCTGGTAGACCGTGCCGCCGTTCGCGATGGCCGAGAAGGCCACGGCCATCTGGATCGGCGTGACGACGACGTCGCCCTGGCCGATCGACATGTTCACGAAGTCGCCGGGGTACCAGATGCCCACCGGGTAGGCCTTCGGGTTGGCGTCGTGGACCGCCCGCTTCCAGGCGGCGTCGGGGATCCGGCCGCCCCGCTCGTAGGGCAGGTCCACCAGGGTCGGGCTCCCGAAGCCGAACTCCCGGAGGTGGTGCTGGAGGGGCTCGGGGGGAGGCTCCTGGTCCGAGTTGTAGACCCGCCAGTAGCCGTAGCCCATCGGGTAGAAGGTGGTGTCGCAGGACTCGACCAGGGCGCGCTCCAGCGAGATGTACCCGCTGTCCTGCTGCTTCCAGTTCCCGAAGGGGGTCCTCTGCTCGTCGACGGGCACGTAGTAGACGGCCGGGCAGGGGTAGTGGCCGGACGGCGACACCACGCGCCCCTGGATCTTGATCCCGTCGGTCATCGCGGCGAGGGCGATGAACGGCTTGAACGTCGAGGCCGGCGGGTACTCCGCCCCGATCACCCTGTTGAGCAGGGGGTTGTGCCGCGACGGCTGGTTGAGCTGGTCCAGCTGCCGCTGGGTGAGGCGCCCCAGGAAGATCTCGGGGTCGTAGTCGGGGAACGAGGCCATGGCCACGACCTGCCCGTTGCGCGGGTCCATGACCAGCGCGGCCCCCGCGGTGGACGGGAACCCCCGGGATCTGGCGGCCCGGATCCCCAGCGAGAGCGACTCCTCGACGAGCTCCTGGACCTCGAGGTCGATCGAGAGCACGATGTCGTTCCCGGGGACCGGCGGAGTCCCCACGCCGATCTCCCCGAGGTTCCGGCCGGAGGAGTTCACCAGGTACTTGTGGGTGCCCTCCACGCCCCGGAGGTCCTCCTCGTACCTGCGCTCGACCCCGGACTTGCCGACCTCGTCGCCGGGGCCGTAGCCGCCGAAGGCCGGCTGCTCGAGCTCCTCCGCGCTGACCTCGCCCGTGTACCCGAGGAGGTGGACGGCGAGCTGACCGGCCGGGTACTCCCTGACGGCCTGCTTCTCAACGGTGACCCCGGGGAAGTCGTCGAGGTGCTCGAGGATCCGGAACGCGGCCTCCTCGGGGACGTCGAAGGCCACCGGGATCGGCGCGAACGGCAGGTACCGGGGGTCCCGGTAGCGCTCCAGGAGGACGGTCACCGGCTCCCCCAGGACCCTGGACAGGTCCAAGAGGACCTGCTCCACCCGGTCGTCCCCCACCTGCTGCGGGTTGACGCTGACCACCAGGGACAGGCGGTTCTTCACCAGGAGGTTCCCCCGGCGGTCCAGCACGCGCCCCCGGGGGGCCGGCTCCGGCACGACCCGGACCCCGTTGCGCTCCGCGTCCCTGCGGTACTGATCGGATGCCAGGACCTGCAGGAACCACAGCCTCGTGGTCAGGGCGGCGAACATGAACACGACCAGCGCGGCCAGGACCTTCAGCCGCTGTCCGGTCTTGCCTTCGGTCACGGGCGCACCTCGGGCACGACGCTCCCCCTCACCATCGGAACACGCGGGTGGCTCGCGACGACTCCGCCACGCGCCGGATCACAGGGTAGAACGCGGGCGTGAGCAGGGCGTTGTACAGGGCCGTCAGCAGGGCGACGCGGAGCAGGTACCCGAGACCGAGGCCGAACTGCCCGAGCAGGAACGACACCAGGCCGTAGAACAGGATCCCCACGAAGGTCCCCCCGGCCACCAGGAACACCGGGATCAGGGGGGACGGGCTCGTGATGTAGGACCGGAACAGCCCCACCGCGTAGCCGAGCAGCGTGAGGGTGAGCGCGGTGATCCCCTTGGGCTGGGCCAGCAGGAAGTCCTGGGCCATCCCCCCGGCGAAGCCCGCCACGGCCCCGGAGGCCGGGCCCTCCAGCATGGCCATCACGATCGTCACCAGGTAGATCAGCTCCGGCTTGGCCCCCCCCAGCTCCACCTGGGCGAACAGGGTGGACTGCAGGAGGAGCGCGGTCAGAACGACAGCTGCGAATGAGAGGGCCCGTCGCACGGCGCACCGAGGCTACTCGCTGGGTGGGGTGAGGACCACCGCCACTATGTCGAGCGCGGAGAAGTCCACGAAGGGCCGGACCGTGACCAGCTGGTCGAGCGCCGTGGGATCCGGGACCACCCGGGACACCGTGCCGATCGGGATGGAGGGCGGGTACACCGCTCCGTCGTAGCCCGCCGTGACCACGGTGGCCCCCGCCTCGATCGGGACGTCGGGATCGACGAGGTCCAGGTCGAGGTCCTCGGGCCCCTGGCCCTGGAGGTCCCCGGTCACCTGCGAGAGCCCCGGGGCCACGATCCGGGCGGCCACGTGCGAACGGGTGTCCAGGATCAGCATGACCTTGGCCGACCCCCCGGTGACCTCGACCACCCGGCCCACCAGCCCGGCGCCGGTCACCACCGGCATGTCCACCCGGATCCCGTCGTCCGACCCCTTGTCGATCGTGACCGACCACTCGAAGTTGGAGACGCCGCTCCCGATCACCCGCGCGCCCTGGTACGGGAGGTTATAGGTGCTGACCAGCCCCACGATGGCCTGGAGCTGGGCCACCTCGGTCTCGAGCTCCGATATGCGGATCTGGCTGGTGCGCAGGGCCTGGTTCTCCTCGCGGAGACGCTCGTTCTCCTGCTTGATCGAGGGGATCCTGGTGAGCGTCGAGAAGAAGTCCCCCACCGGCCTGATCACCTTGGACACCGCGTCCTGGAGCGGTGTGATCACCGCGAGGGCCACGCGGCCCAGCCCGGCCAGGGGGCCGGTCTGGCCCTGGCGGTAGTCCACGGTGATCGTGAGCAGGCTGGCCAGCACGAGGAGGACGACCAGCGAGCGGGCGGAGCGGGTCCGCGCCCTGAGGGCCACGCGGCGGCTACCTCCGGGACGGGCTGACCAGCACCCTCTGGAGGACCTCGAACTCCTCCAGGCACTTGCCCGAGCCGATGGCCACGGAGGAGAGCGGGTTCTCGGCGATGCGAACCGGCATCCCCGTCTCGTGGTTCAGGCGCTCGTCGAGGCCCCGGAGGAGGGCCCCACCGCCGGTCAGCACGATGCCCTGGTCCATGATGTCGGCGGCGAGCTCCGGCGGCGTCCGGTCGAGCGTGTTCTTGATCGCGTCGATGATCGCGTTCACCGGCTCCTCGATGGCCTTGCGGATCTCCTCGGCGCTCACGTGGATCGTCTTGGGGAGCCCCGAGACGAGGTCCCGGCCCTTGATCTCGGCGATCATCTCCTCCGGCGTGGGGAACACCGAGCCGATCGCGAACTTGATGGCCTCCGCGGTGCGCTCGCCCAGGAGGAGCGAGTACTCCTTCTTCACGTGCTGGATGATGGACTCGTCCAGCTCGTCGCCCCCGACCCGGATCGAGGTCGAGGTCACCACCCCGCCCAGCGAGATC
>JACQTL010000208.1 GCA_016210805.1 Actinomycetota bacterium
GCCCCCACCTCCCGCCCCGTCCGTTCCGGGACGCTCGTCCGGTTCCCACCGGCTCGTGGCGGTACGTAGACTCCCCCGGGAGCCACTCGAGGAGGAGGCGGGCATGGGGCAGGGCGGCACCGAGCCGATCCCGGCGGCGGGGAGCGAGCCGGGGGGGCACGGCGTGGCCGTGCTGCTCGCGGCGGCGGCCGTGGTGGCGGCGTTCCTCGGGGCCCGGGCGTCGCTCGTCTCCAGCGCGGCGTCGGGCGACTGGCAGCACGCGGTCAGGCAGGAGACCAAGCGGGCCGCCGCCCTGGTGGAGGACGTCCGGTTCGTGTACTCCGACGAGGCCTCGGCCGCCTTCCTGGTGGCCGAGTCGGAGATCCTGGCCGAGGAGTACCGCCGCCAGGCCGAGGCCCTCTCGGGGACGGCCCGGGCGGCGCTCGTGATCGAGGCCCGGGTGCAGGAGGCCCTGGCCGCGGCCGTGGGCGGCAACTTCGAGATCGTCACGGACCCCTCCTACCGGACGGCGGAGGGGGGCTTCGACGTGGGGGCCAGGCTGGCCGCGGTCCGTGCGGCCTATCCGGACCTCGTGGCCATCGACCCCGATGAGCCGATGGATGCGGCGGACGCCGCCGCCCGGCGGGCGGTCCTGGGGGTGGGCGCCACGCTGCCGGTGGCCGCGGCCTTCCTGTTCGGCGCCCTGGCCCAGGGTTTCCCGGGACGGAGGCGGCCCCTCCTCTCGGCCGGGTTCGCGTTCCTGGCCCTCGGCGCCCTGGCGGGCGTCCTGATCGAGGCGGTGGCCTGATGGACGTCGAGGCCGTCCAGGCCTCCGCCGGTCGGACGCCCTACGAGCGGGTCCTGGCCGCCCTGGTAGGAGCGGCCGCCCTGATGGCCGCGCTCCTGGCCACCCTGGAGATGCACGCCGGCAAGCGGGAGGAGCGCGCCCTGGTGATGGCCTCCCGGCTGTCCACGGCGATATTCGAGGGGACGGCGGCGAGCGGCGTGGCCAGCACGTTCCAGCTCTCGGTGCTCAAGCAGTCCATCGAGCCGGGGCTGGCCGGCGCGGCCCGCCTGGAGGCCTCGCTGGACGACCCGGAGCTCATCGACGTCGAGTTCGCCATCGCCATGGCCCAGGCCGCCGCCCAGGAGCGGATCTTCGCGGTGGCCCAGGCCATGGGCGCTCCACCCGGGTCGGACAGCGGGCTGGACGCGCACACGGTCGAGGTCCTGAACCGGCCGCTCGAGACCCTGAGCGAGGTAAGCGAGGAGCAGAACCGGCAGGTCGACCTGGCCGAGCGGTTCGGGGAGAGGAGCAACCGGGCCGTGTTCGCTTTGTCACTGGTGGCGATCGCCGCCGTCCTCCTCGGCGTCGCCGGCGTGATCGGGCGGAGCCCCGCCGGGCGGGTCGCGCTGGTGTCCGCGGGCGCCGTGCTCGTCCTGTCGGCCGGCTGGGGAGCGTCGGCCCTCGCGGTCTGAGGACCTCGCGGTTCCGGGCACGGGGGCTGGCCCGATCGCGAAGGGGCGGGCTATCGTGCCGGGGGAGGTTCGCTCTTGCCCGGAAGATCCGCGTTCTTCGCCCTTTCCCTGATCGCGACGACCCTCGTGGGGCAGCCCCAGGGCGGGGGGTCGACCGGCGCCGGCCCGGCATTGGTGGACCCCGGGTCACGCCCCAACCTGGTGGTCGTCCTGACCGACGACCAGTCCGCCTACTCGGAGGCCGACCTGGCCGCCGCCATGCCCTGGCTCGCAGCCCGGCTGGCCGACCCCGCCGATCACTGGCTCACCTTCTCCAACGCGTTCCTGAACACCCCGCTGTGCTGCCCGACCCGGGCTTCGCTCCTCACGGGGCAGTACTCCCACCACACCGACGTCCAGGAGAACTCCCAGGCCCTCCAGCTGGAGGAGTCCGACACGCTGGCCACGTGGCTGGACGCGGCGGGCTACCGCACGGGGCTGTTCGGCAAGTACATGAACGGCTACCCCATGGGCTGGAAGGAGCTGGTCCAGCCGGGGTGGGACCGGTGGTTCGCGTTCGAGCAGTTCTCGGACCGGACGTACGCCGGCTACTACAACTACGCCGTCTACGACGGCGCCGTCCGCGTCGAGCACGGCACGGGTCCCGAGGACTACTCGACCGACGTGCTGGCCGACGAGGCGGTCGAGTTCGTGGAGACGACGCCGGACGGGACGCCGTTCCTCCTCTACCTCTCGCCCTTCGCCCCCCACGGGCCCCAGATCCCCGCCCCGCGGCACGTGGGGGCGCTGAGCGGCTACTCGCCCGCTCTTCCCCCCAGCCTCAACGAAAAGGACGTGTCCGACAAGCCGGCCTGGGTGCAGGCGTTGCCGGTGCTCAGGACGTCACAGCTCGACACGCTCGCCACGGAGCGGCTCGCGGCGCTCGAGACGCTCCTCGCGGTCGACGAGGCGATCGCTCGGATAGCGGGAGCCCTGGAGGCCAGGGGCCAGCTCGAGGAGACCGTGATCGTCGTCATGACCGACAACGGCTACTCGTTCGGTGAGCACCGCCTGGACGGGAAGCGGTGCGGCTACGTGTCGTGCGCTCGGACGCCATTCTTCGTCCGGTACCCCGGGGCTTCCCCGGTCACCGACGCCCGTCCGGTCAGCAGCGTCGACCTGGCGCCCACGTTCGTCGAGCTGGCGGGGGCCCACGCGACGATCCCGATCGACGGACGGAGCCTGGTGCCGATCCTCGAGGGCCAGCCGACGAGCTGGCCCGAGGGCGTCCTGATCGAGTACATCGGCAACAGGAAGGTTCCGGGGTACTGGGGGGTGCGGACCACGGAGTTCGCCTACCTGGAGCTCGACACGGGGGAGGTGGAGCTCTACGACCTGGCCGGGGTGCACGGCCCGGCGGACCCCGACGAGCTCGAGAACAGGTGCCCGGGGAACCCGCCCGTGTGTCAACCGCCGTATGCGGGCGAGCGCACCCGGCTCGCGGAGCTGCTGGCCGCTCTGAAGTCCGGCGAGGCGGGGAACACCCCGCCGACCGCGGTGGCCCAGGCCGCCCCGACGAACGCGACGGTCGGCCAGGCCGTCAGCTTCGACGCGTCCGGGTCCTCCGACGCCGAGGACGCCCCCGCGGGCCTCACGTACGAATGGGACTTCGAGGGCGACGGGACCTACGACGCGAACGGCGCCCAGGTCTCCCACGCCTACCCGCAGCCGGGAACGTACGACGCCACGCTCCGGGTCACCGAC
>JACQTL010000227.1 GCA_016210805.1 Actinomycetota bacterium
GGGTAGGCCTCGCGTCCGGGCGAGCGGCGCAGGAGCAGGGAGATCTCCCGGTAGGCGTCGGCCTGCTTGGACAGGTCATCGTAGATGACCAGGGAGTGGACGCCGCTCCACATCCAGTAGGCCCCCAGCGCCGCCCCGGAGTAGGGGGCGATGTACTTGAACGGAGCGGGGGCCGAGGCCGGCGCGTTCACGACCACGGTGAAGTCCATGGCCCCGTTCTCCTGGAGGGCCTGGACCACCACGGCCACCGTGGAGGCCTTCTGGCCGATGGCCACGTAGATGCACCGGACCTGGAGCCTCGGGTCGCCGCTCTCCCAGTTGGCCCGCTGGTTGATGATGGTGTCGACCGCGATCGCCGTCTTCCCGGTCTGGCGGTCGCCGATGATGAGCTCCCGCTGGCCCCGGCCGATCGCGGTCATCGCGTCGATGGCCTTGACCCCGGTCTGGAGGGGCTCCTTGACCGGCTGGCGCTGGACCACCGAGGGGGCCTGGATCTCGAGGGCCCGGGTCTCGGTCCAGTTGATGGGCCCCTTGCCGTCGATCGGGCGGCCCAGGGCGTCCACCGCCCGTCCCAGGAAGGCGTCGCCCACGGGCACGGACAGGATCCGCCCGGTCTGCTTGACCGGGTCGCCCTCCTGGATCTCGGACGAGTCGCCGAGCACGATGCACCCGATCTCGTCCTCGTCGAGGTTGAAGGCCAGCCCGAGGACCCCTCCCGGGAACTCCAGGAGCTCGTTGGCCATGGTCGCTGGCAGGCCCTGGACCCGGGCGATGCCGTCGCCGGTCTCCATGACCCGCCCGACCCGCTCGCGCTCCATCGAGGGCTGGTAGCCCTCGACGTAGGCCCGGAGGGCCCGGGCGATCTCTTCCGGCTCGATCCTCAGGTCTGCCATCGTCGGCTACACGCTCCCCATCTGCTCTCGCACTTCCTGGAACCGGTTCCGGATCGTCCCGTCGAAGACCTGGTCCCCGACCCGGGCCACGACGCCGCCGACCACCGACGGGTCCACCAGGACCTTCAGCTCGATGCGCCGGCCGGTGGCCTTGGTGAGGGCCGCGGCCAGGCGCTTTCTCTGCGCGGCGTCGAGGGCCACGGCCGCCCTGACCTCGGCCAACACGTGTGCCCGGCGCTCGGCGGCCATGTCCACCAACCGCTCCGCGATGCGGATCAGGTCGCGTCCCCGGTTCTGCTCGACCAGGAACCCCAGGAGGCTCACGGTGTGCGGGCTGGCCCGCTCGCCCAGGAGGTCGGCGAGCATCGCCCGCTTCCGCTCGGCCGGGAGGGCCGGGTCGCTCAGGGCGTCGCGGAGCCTGGACTCGCCCTCGATCGTCCTGGCGAACCGGAAGAGCTCGTCCTCGACGTCCTCCAGGGCGCCCTCCGCCTCGGCCACGGATAGAAGGGCCTCGGCGTAGCCCTCGACCAGGGTGTCCTTACGAGCCACCGCCGCTCCCCGACCCGGCCAGCTCCTCGATGTACTCGTCGATCAGCTCCTGGTGGCGCTTCTGGTCGAGCGAGGCCCCCACCACGCGCTCGGCCAGCTGGATGGAGAGCGCCCCCACCTGGGCCCTGAGCTCCTGGACCACCCTGTCCCGCTCGGCCCTGATCTCCTCCTGGGCCCTGGCCACCGTGGACTGGGCCTCCTGCTCGGCCCGGGCCTGGAGGTCCTTGCGGAGCTGCTCGGCGGTCCGCCGGGCCTCCTCGATGATCCGGCCGGCCTCGTCCCGGGCCCGGGCGATCTGCTCCCGGTACTCCTCCAGGATCCGGTCGGCCTCGTGCCGGGTGGACTCGGCCTTCTCCAGCTCGCCCTGGATCTTCTCCGTCCGCTCGGCCAGGAGCTTGCGGATCCGGGGCCAGGCCCAGAACGCGATCGCCGCGAACACGATGAAGAAGGCGATCGAGCCCCACAGGAGCTCGTCGGTCTCTGGGAGGATCGGGTTGTGCTCTTCGGCGCCGGGCTCGGTGGTGCCGGTCTCCTCCTCGGCCTGGGCCAGGGGGAGCCCCCGGACGACGTATCCCTGGAAGGTGCTCATCGGGCTCCCTCCCTCAGATGACGAACGCCAGGACGAACCCGAACAGGGCCAGGGCCTCCACGAAGGCGATGCCCAGGAACATCACCGTCCGGACGGTGCCCGCGGCCTCGGGCTGCCGAGCCATGGCCTCCACGGTCTTGCCGACCAGGAAGCCGATGCCGATGCCGGGGCCGATGGCCCCCAGGCCGTAGACCAGGCCCCGGCCGATCACGCTCACGTCGCCCTCCACCTGGGCGAGTAGTGCCAGCAGGGTTCTCATCGTTCCTCCTCAGTGCTCGGGGTGCAGCGCCCCGCCGATGTACACGGCCGTCAGGATGGTGAAGATGTACGCCTGCAGTACCGCCACCAGGATCTCGAAGCCGACCAGCCCCACGCCGAGCCCGAACGCGGCCACGCCGAAGGCGACGGTCTTCCACTGGGCCAGCAGGTACGCGGTCCCCAGGAAGAAGATCGTGAGGAGCATGTGCCCGGCGAACATGTTGCCCAGGAGCCGGACCGACAGGGTGAGGGGCCGGACCAGGAAGACCGACACCAGCTCGATCGGCGTGAGCAGGATGTAAAGGGCCTTGGGCACGCCCGGCGGGAACAGCACGTTCTTGAAGTACCGGAGCCCGTGGTGCTGGATCCCCACCGCGTTGAACACGAGCCACACCACGACGGCCAGGAAGGCCGGGATGGCCATCCGGGAGGTCGCGGGGAGCTGGAAGAACGGCACGATCCCCAGGATGTTCGCGGCGAAGATGAAGAAGAACAGCGAGAGCAGGAGGGGCACGAAGCGGATGCCGTCGTGACCGATCACCTCGACGGCGATCTGGTTGCGCACGAACTCCACGCCCGACTCCATGAGGTTCTGGATCCCCCTGGGCACGAGCCTCGGCCTGGCGAAGGCCAGGACGAAGAGCGCCACCACGATGGCGGCGGCCACGAACATGTACAGGGCGATGCGGTTGAAGCAGAAGTCGCCGCTGCCGATCAGGCAGGCCGTGTCGAAGATCTCGGCCGTGGGCTTCTCGAAGCCCTCCGGGGGGCGGGAGGAGCCGAGGAGGGCCAGCACTGCGCTCACGGATGGGCCTCCGCCTGCTTCGCGGCGAGGCGCTCGGCGGCGCGGACGGCCGCCGGGTCGGCCGGGATCTCGAGCTGGGTGCCCACCCGGAGCCGGAGCATCACGAAGGTCTCGTAGGAAAGGAGCAGGATCGTCGCCGGGACGACGGCCAGGGCGAAAGCGAGCGCGGAGAACCAGGCGGTCAGCGCGTTCAGAACGAGCATCAGGACCACGATCACGCCGAGGCGCAGGGCGAAGCCGAGGAGGGCGACGACCTGCACGGCCGTGACGGAGACGCCCGCAGCCCAGGCCAGCGAGAGGCCGTGGGCCGCGAAGTTGGCCACCACCACGGCGATCCCGAGCGTGGCGGACGCGGCCACGTCGCTGCCCGCGAAGAGGGAGCCCAGGATGAAGGCCAGGGCGGAGGCCACCGCACCGGGAACGAGCGCGCGGCGGACCATCTCCCGCTCCGGGCGCCCTGGTCTGTCGAGCCTGTCAGGTCGGTCGGTCGTGGTCATCCCTGCCATATCGCACGTACACGAGGTAGATCGCGGCCGCGACCCCGATCACCATCCCGATCGGGAGGAACAGCCAGCGGAAGCCCGCCAGTCGGTCCACCAGGTAGCCGATCGCGCCCCAGGTGACGATCCCGGCGGCCAGGGTCCCGATCACGGCCCAGGCCTCCCCGGCCGCGGCCCACGAGCCCCCTCGGTCGGTCCGTCCGGCCATGGGCGGTGCAGTCTAGCCCGGCCCCCCGGAGAGCGTCAAACCGGATCGAAGTCCGTTTCCGCAGGTCAGAGGCCATCTCAGCGCATCTCCGCCGCCGCTTGTGAAGTCTTTCACAAGCATCCTACCCCACGCCTGGCTCGACGACCCCGGCCGGCCCTCAGGTCCTCCTCCGCTGGAGCGCCACGTTCACCAGCGCGAGGGCCACCCCCGCCACGAACAGGATCGTCCCCATCACGTTCACCTGTGGCGGCACCCCCCGGCGGCTGGCCCCGAACACCCAGAGGGGGAACGTCGACACGTGCCCGGCGTTGAACGACGTGATCACGTAGTCGTCGACGGACAGCGCGAAGGCCAGGGCCGCGGCGGCCATGACCCCCGGCATGATCAGCGGGAACGTGACCTTCCAGAACGTGACCCACGGCGTGGCCCCCAGGTCCTTGGCCGCCTCCTCCCACTCCCGGTTGAAGCCCTGGGTCCGGGCCTTGATCGTCACCACGACGTAGGAGATGTCGAACATCACGTGGGCTATCAGGATCGTCAGGAAGCCCCGGGGGAGGCCGAGGGTCACGAACAGGGACAAGAGCGACGCCCCCAGCACGACCTCCGGGGTGGCCAGGGGCAGGAAGATGGCCAGGTTCGTCGAGGACCGCCCCCGGAACCGGTACCCGGTCAGGGCCAGGCCGATCATCGTCCCCAGGATCGTGGCCAGCACGGTGGCCACGGCCGCGATGACCAGCGAGTTCACGATCGACTCGGTGAGCTCGGGCTCCAGGAGGAGCTCGCGGTACCAGCGCAGGGTGAACCCCTGGAAGTTGAAGTTGTACCGGCCCCGGATGTCGTTGAAGCCGAACAGGATCATCACGGCGATGGGCAGGAACAGGTACGCGATCACCACCGCCGTGTAGGCGGGGAGCACCCACCTCCGCCGGCGGCCCCGGCGCCGGGGCGCCGGCGGACGGGCCGGGCGGACCGGGCGCACCTCGGCCTCCCCGACGCTCAACCGGTCAGCTCCTCGGTGCCCAGCACCTTCGCGTAGACCGCCACCCCGACGAGGATCGCGGCCATCAGGATGAACGAGAGCGCCGCCCCCTCGGGATAGTCGTTGTTCGTGAGCATCTCGGTCTGGATCACGTTGCCGATCATCGTGGTGTTCACGCTGCCCAGAAGGGACGCGTTGATGAAGTCGCCCACCGAGGGGATGAACGTGAGCAGTGACCCGGCGAAGACGCCGGGCAGGGAGAGGGGCAGCGTCACCTTCCAGAAGGCCAGGGCCCGGTTCGCGTAGAGGTCCTCGGCCGCCTCGATCAGCGACCGGTCGATCTTCTCCAGGGCCACGTAGAGGGGGAGGGCCATGAAGGGCAGGAAGTTGTAGATCATCCCCGACACCACGGCCACCGGGGTGGCCAGGAGCCGGAACTGCTCGGAGAGCAGCCCGAAGGACTTCATCGTGCCCAGCAGGAACCCCTCGTCGGCGAGGATGAACTTCCACGACAGGGTCCGGATCAGGAACGACACGAAGAACGGAAGGATGACCATGAAGAGCAGGGCGTTCTTCCATCGTCCTCCGCGGAAGGCGATCGCGTAGGCCAGGGGGTAGCCCACCGCCAGCGTGACCAGGGTGACGATCAGGCCGTAGGTCACCGACCGGAGCAGCTGGGTGTCGAACTTCGTGAGCACCTGGCCGTACGTGGCCCAGTGCCAGGTGAGGGCGTACCCCCGCTCCAGGCTCCCCTCCTGCAGGGAGATGGCGAACATCTGGACCGTGGGCCAGGCGTAAAACAGCGCGAGGTACAGGGCGCCCGGGACGAGGAGCCCGTAGGCCGCGAGCGCCCGGCGCCGTCCGGCGCTCACCCTCCCTGGACCACCTGCTGGAACAGGTCCTTCCACTCCTGCTCCTCGGCCTCGTCCAGCACCTTGTACGGGTGGGTGCTGGCCGCGACCTCGGCGGAGGGGAACACGGTGTCGCTCGCAGCCAGGGACTCGAGGATGTCGTCCCCGGACTCCGCGGCGTCCGCGGCGATCATCTCGGGGACCTGGCGCACCGGCGACTCGTACCACACCCACTCGGTGATCCGGGTGGCCACGTCGGGCCGGTACACGTAGTCCATGAACAGGTGGGCGTCGGTGGGGTGCTCGGCCCCGACGGGGATGGCCATGTTGTCGCTCCAGCGCATGGCCCCCTCCTCGGGGATGACGAACTCCAGGTTGGGGTTGTCCACCCTGAGGGCGAAGACGTCGCCCGACCAGGCCATCGTCGCCCACAGGTTCCCGGTGGCCAGCTGGTCCAGGTACTCGTTCCCGTAGTAGCTGCGAACGATGCCCGCGTCGCGCTGCTCGATCAGCTTGGCCTGGGCGTTCCGGGCGTCGTCCACGGTGGCCTGTAGTGGGTCGACGCCCTGGGAGAGCATCACCAGGCCGAAGGTGTCCCGCATCTCGGTGAACATCCCCACGTGCCCGGCGAACGCCGGGTCGAAGAGGTCCTCGACGCTGGTCAGCTCGCGCCCGGTGAGGGACCGGTCGTAGCCGATCCCGGTGATCCCCGCGGCCCACGCGACGCTGTGCGCGTTCCCCGGGTCGAAGACCGGGTCGCGGAACTTGTCGGCCGCGTTCGCCTCGAAGTTCGGGAGCGCATCGTGATGCAGCGTCTGGAGGTAGCCGAGGCGGATCAGCTTGGCGATCATCCAGTCCGTCATCACGATGATGTCCCAGCCGGTGGACTGGCCCTGGGCCAGCGGCTCGCGGATCTGGCCGAAGAACTCCTCGTTGTCGTTGATGACCTCGGAGTACGACATGTCGATGTCGTGCTCCTCGCGGAACTCGATCAGGGTCGTGCTCTTGCCGTGGTCCTTGTCGATGTAGGCGATCCAGTTCGCCATGTCCAGCGCGCCGGCCTTGGGGGGGAGGGTGGCGGTGGGCTGGGCGGTGGCCGTCCCGGTGCCCGTGGCGGTGCCCGGGCCCGTGGTCGCCGGCGGGCTCGTCCCCCGAACGCCGCACGCCGCCAGGAAGGCGGCTCCCGCTCCCGCCCCGGCGAACCTCAGGAAGTCGCGGCGGGAGAGCGGCCTCCGGGAGCGGGGGAGCCGGGCCATGGCCTGGGCCACCGCCCGGTCGAGGTCTCGGTCGCGATCGGTGTGGCTCATGTCTCCTCCTCCTCCTCCTCCTCCTCGAGGATCGGGGTCTCCGACGGTCGGACGACGAAGGTGTGCTCGGGCCGCCACACGAGGCGGACCCGGTCCCCGGGCCGGGGCGCCGGCTCCGCCCCCAGGTTCTGGGCGTACACGGAGAGCGCCGAGCCTCCCGGGCCCTCCACCGAGTACTGGTGGCTCACCCCGACGAACGTGGTCACCCGGAGCAGCCCCTCGACGCTGTTCGCCCCGGGGGGCACCGGGCTCGCCTCCGGCTGAAGGGTGATCTTCTCGGGGCGAACGCCCACCTTGACCCGGGGCCCCGCGCCGTTCAGGCGGTCCTTCCGGACGAGCACCGACCCCCCGCCGGACAGGATCACGGTCGTCGTGTCGTCCTCCCGGTCCCCCACCTCCCCGTCCAGCAGGTTGGACGCGCCCAGGAACCCGGCCACGAACTCCGTGCTGGGGCTCTCGTACACCTCCTCGGGCGGCCCGATCTGCTCGACCTCGCCGCGGCGCATGACGGCCAGGCGGTCGGACATAGTCATGGCCTCCTCCTGGTCGTGCGTGACGTACACGAACGTGATCCCGACCTCGTGCTGGATCCGCTACAGCTCCATCTGCATCTGCTTGCGGAGCTTGAGGTCGAGGGCCCCCAGGGGCTCGTCGAGGAGGAGCACCTTGGGTCGGTTGACGAGCGCTCGAGCCAGGGCGACCCGCTGGCGCTGGCCTCCCGACAGCTGCGCGGGCCTGCGCCGCCCGAACCCCTCCAGGCGGACCATCCGGAGGGCGTCCGAGACCCGCTCTCGCCGCTCCTCCCTGGGAACCTTCTTCACTTTCAGGCCGTACTCGACGTTCTCCTCCAC
>JACQTL010000209.1 GCA_016210805.1 Actinomycetota bacterium
GGCCACGACGCTCTCCACCAGCACCCCGTTCCCGTGCTCGCCGGGATACCCGGTCAGCTCGGAGAGCACCACGGACACGGCGTCGATCTTGCTCAGGTCCCTCTGGGAGACGGCCCGGCGGGCGCCCTCCTCCTCGGTCTCGCCCGGGCCGAGGATCGCGTGCTCGGGGACGACGTCCCGGGCCGGATCGAGCCAGGCCCCCACGACGTCGAGCACGGTGGCCCGCTCGACGAGCACGGACGTGAGCACGAACCGGCCCTTCGAGGGGTAGGTGGTGGGCCCGTCCACCTCTATCCGGGGCTCGACGTCGCGGGCCGGCCCCGGCCCCACGGAGTACGCGGGGATGGACACCGAGGCCAGGACCACCGCCAGCGTGCCGAGGGGCACGAGGGCGGCTAGTTTCCTGGACAGGCGCCTGGGAAGCAATGTGGAGGGATGGTAGCCGTCGGCGGGCCGGTCGGGACCGGGGCGACGCGCTCGGCCCGGCGCAGGGACCCCAGCGCAGTTGGCCTCCGGTGAATCCTCGGACGCCCCGAGGTACGTCTATATGGGAAGGAAGACCCGCCTGATCGGGAGCGAGGGCAGCCCATGACGCTGGTCGTGGTCCTGGCGATAATCGCCGCCATCTCCCTGGTTGTCACCGCGGCGACGATCGCGAGCGACGCCGGGGGGTCCTCGGGTGCCCGGGCGGATCGCGAGCGGGAGGCCGCTCAGGCAGGCGCGAGGTCCGGTCGCCGCAAGGTCCGCTTCGAGGAGACCTTCGACCTCACGGTTCCCGAGGGGCCGGCCTTCGGCCCGCCCGCCGAGACGCGGGCCCCCGTCTACCTCCTGGACGAGGAGGAGGAGGGGATCCCCCTGTCCACCCGGATCCTGGGGGCGATCCGCCTGGCGCTGGTCATCGCGCTCTCGGCGGCCGCGGTGGCCGGCGCCATCTGGGCGGCGGGGTACTTCCTCACCGGGCAGGTGTCCCTCACGTTCTGACCGACTGGCCGGAGCGGCCCGGACCCATCGGGACCGGGAGAGCTCGGGTCGGCGTCCTCACCGCCCCCGGGCGAACAGCCCCGTGGACCGGAACTCGGGGAGGCTGTCCAGCATCCGCCCCGCCCCGGCCACCACGGTCTCCAGGGGCGACTCGGTGAGGTGCACGGGGACCTCGCACTCCTGGGAGAGGCGCATGTCGATGCCCCGCAGCAGCCCCCCGCCGCCGGTCAGGAAGATCCCCGTCTCGAGCACGTCGTGGCCGAGCTCGGGGGGCGACTCGGCCAGGCACCTCCTGGTGGACTCCACGATGGCCGACACGGTGTGGGAGAGGGCCTCCCGGACCTCCTCCTCTGTGACCTCGATCTCCGTCGGCATGCCGGTGGAGAGCTCCCGGCCCCGGACCGCCGCGTTCGGGATGTCCGCCGCCGGGTAGGCGGACCCGATGGCGATCTTGAGCTGCTCCGCAGTCTTCTCCCCCACGGCCACGTCGAAGGTCCGGCGGACGTGGTGCTGGATCGCGGCGTCCATGTCGAAGCCGCCGACCCGGATCGACGTCCCGGCGACGATCCCCCCCATCGAGACCACCGCCATCTCCGAGGTCCCGCCGCCCACGTCGACGACCAGGTTCCCCACAGGCTCGTGGATGGGGAGCCCGGCGCCGATCGCCGCGGCCAGCGGCTGCTCGACCAGGGTGACGGCCCGGGCCCCCGCGGAGGAGGCCGCCTCGGTGACGGCCCGGCGCTCCACGTCCGTGATCGCGGAGGGCACGCAGATCAGGACGCGGGGCTTCGGGAACCGCGGCACTCCCACCCGCTGGAAGATGTGCCGGATCATCCGGTGGGTCAGGTCGAAGTCGGTGATCGCCCCGTGGCGGAGGGGGCGGATGGCCACCACGTGCCCCGGCGTCCGCCCGATCATCTCCCAGGCCTCGTCGCCCATTGACAGGACCTCGCCGGTGCGGCTGTTCACGGCGATCACCGTGGGCTGGTTGAAGATGATCCCCTGGCCCTGCCGGTAGACGAGCGTGTTCGCAGTGCCGAGGTCTATGGCCAGGTCCCGTCCCGCCATCCCGTCCGCGCCCCCCGACCGCTACGAGCCCCGCACCCAGTGGGACTCGCCGGACGAGAGAGCCTCCTTCTTCCAGATGGGGACGTCCTCCTTGATCCGCTCGATCCCGTGCCGGCAGGCCTCGAAGGCGTCGGTCCGGTGCGGGGCCGAGCAGGCCACCACCACCGACACCTCCCCGATAGCCAGCGAGCCGGTCCGGTGCAGCAGGGCCGCCCGGCGCACGGGCCACTTCTCGAACAGCTCTCCGGCGACCTCGCGCATCCGGACCACGGCCAGCTCGTCCCAGGCCTCGTAGTGGAGCCCGGTCACGGCGCCGGCCTCCGAGTGGTCGCGCACGGTTCCCAGGAACACGACGACGCCTCCGGCGCCGGCGTCCCCCACGAACCCGACCGCCTCCGCGGGATCGAGGGGTTCGGCGGTCACCCTGACGAGGAGCCGTTCGTCCACGCCAGCCATTGTAGGGACGCGGCCGGAGACCGCCGCTCGGCCGGGCCCGGGGGACGATGGCGCTACAGGAGTTCCCAGTCCCAGTCCAGGATGCGCCACGTCGTGCGGGCCACGGCGAGGAGCTCCCCGTCCTCCGTGTAGAGGGCCGAGCCGGTCGAGCGCCTCCGCCCCTCGGCCCGGACCAGCCATCCGATCACCACGTGCCGGTCCTCTTGCGAGGGGGGGCGGAGGATGCGGGTCAGGTAGCGATAGGACCGGGGCAGCTGGCCGGGTCCCATCGCCGCGACGCCCGACGGGCAGTCCAGCATGGCCCAGACGACGGGAGCGGGGATCGGGCCGTCCGGGGCCAGGGCGGGCGGCACGGGCCGCACGGGAGCGGCCACGACGCGACGACCGGGGACCGGCCCCGCGAAGACCCGGAGGCCGACCTCTCGATCGGACCTCGGTCCGCACACGAAGCAGGCGGGCGACGGCAGGCGGTACCGGAACCCCGGGTACGCCCTGGACGCCGCCCATGCCTCGTCGAAGGGGACCGGCTCCAGGGCCTCCACCTCGAGGGATCCCGGATCGAGATCCCCGGGCGCGGCGTTGGCGACGATCCGCCGGCCGTGACGGGCGACGACCCTCCCGTCGGGGAGGCGCTCCACGGCGAGGGGGGTGTCGACGGGGACCGGGCGAGGCAGGGTGACCTCGACGACGCCCCCGGCCAACTCGGCGACCAGGCCCGCGGCGTAGCCGCCGTGCGAGAACCCCGGCTCGGGGCCGAGCGTCGCGAACCGGCCGTCGATGACCAGGGGGCCGTCCCGATGCCCGTCCTTCGGCGCCGGCCGAGTCGCCCTCGAGAGCCCTCCCACCACCAGGGTATCGGCCCGCCCGGGCCCTCACCTGAGGCCGGCCCGCACCGGCCCCCCGTCCCTACAATGGAGTGGTGGATCCCACCGATCGTCCAGGCCGCCCGGACGTGCCCCTCGGCGACGTCTTCGCCGAGGTTCCCCTGTTCCGGGAGATCCAGCGTGTCCTGCTGTCCTCCGCGGGCCCCGTGAACTGGGAGCTGGCCCGCCAGATCGGAATCGCGATGGCCTCGTGGGGGACCGAGGATCCCCCTCCCACCGACGAGGACCGCCGGGGGCTCGAGGAGACCGTCCGGGCCGCGGAGCTCCACGTCGCCGAGCTCACCGGGCTCCCCGTGCCCGCCGACGTGGCGCCGGTGGAGGCCGTCCGGCGGGGCGGCTGGGTGGAGGCGAACATCCGGGGGCTGAAGGACCTGATCGAGCCGGCCGCGGCCAAGGCCGCCGACGCGCTCTCCCGGGCCCAGCGACAGGCCGGCTCCGGCGAGCTCCCCGGGCCGGGTGGCATGGGTGGCATCGGTGGCATGCCCGGTGGGCTGGAGGCACTGTTCTCGCAGCTCTCGCCGCTCCTTTTGGGCGCGCAGGTCGGGACGGTGCTCGGGTACCTGGGGCAGCGGGTGCTCGGCCAGTACGACGTCGCCGTCCCCAGGTCGGGGCCCGGGAACCTGCTGTTCGTCGTCCCGAACATCGCCGCCTTCGAACGGGACTGGAGCCTGTCCCCCGTCGAGTTCCGGGCCTGGGTGGCCCTCCACGAGGTCACCCACCGCTTCGAGTTCGCCCGGCCCTGGGCCGGGGACCACTTCCGCGGGCTGGTCACCGACTTCGTCTCCAGCGTCGAGCTGGACGTGGGAGACCTCATGGAGCGGTTGAAGCGGATGGACGTAGGCAGCCCCGAGGCCCTCCAGAGCCTGCTCGAGTCCGAGGAGGGCCTGTTCGGAGCGGTGCTCGACGACGAGCAGCGGCTGAAGCTGGCCAGGGTCCAGGCCTTCATGGCCGCGGCCGAGGGCTACGGGGACCACGTGATGAGGGTCCTGGGCCGGCGGATGCTGGGGACCTTCGACCAGATAGAGGAGGCCATGCGCCGCCACCGTGAGGGGGAGACGGGCGACCCGGTCTTCGAGCGGCTCCTCGGCATCGACATGAAGAAGGAGCAGTACCGGCTGGGCCAGGCGTTCTGTGACCGCGTGGCCGAGCTCACCGACGAGGCCACGCTGGCCAGCATGTGGGACGGTCCCGAGGCCCTCCCGTCCACGCCCGAGCTGGAGGAGCCGCAGCTCTGGCTGGCTCGGATGGCCTGACCCGGCGGCCGCCGGGGAGCGCTCCACGAGGTTTCGACTATCCTTCAGCCCCGATGCCTGTCGGTGAGCTAGTCAACGCCAACGTCGTCGACGGCCGGGTCTTCGCGGCGGAGGGGGAGACCGGCCCACCGGGCGTGTACCTCACCTCGCTCCCCTCCCGGACCCTCCCGTTCGTGGTCTACAGGGCCTGGAAGGTGCCGACCGGCTACGTGGCCGAGGAGATCCGGTTCACCGCTCCTTCCGGGGTCACCGCGTACCGCTGGGGCCCGAAGACCAGGTGGATGAAGGGGTCGATGGACCTCACCACCCTGTCCGACCTGGTCGAGGACGCCGTCTTCCGGGAGGTGGGCAGCTACCTGGTGTCCTTCATCCTGGAGGGCGAGGTCCTCGGGGAGGTCGAGGTCCCCGTGTACCTCCAGGCCGCCCCCGAGAAGCTCCCCAAGGAGGTCGAGGAGGGGCTGAGGAGGTCCGACGTGATCTGGGTGGGGGTCGAGGACTCCCGGGACGCCAGACCCAAGGGCGACCGCAGGATCCTGGCCCGGGCCAGGCTATTCGCCCAGAGCGACCGCCACGAGTACCCGGCCATGATCCCGTCCTGGTTCGTCTACCGGAACGGCCGCATCTACCTGCTGTCGCGGACCGATCCGGGCTTCGACGAGCAATCCGTCCCCGGGCTCCCCGACGCCCAGGAGCTGGTGGTGGTGACCCGGCGCAAGGGCCGCGACACCTCGCTCGACCGCTTCCGGGCCGCCGTGCGCATCCTGCCCCCGGGCCCGGAGTGGGAGCAGGCCGCCGGGCTCCTGGCCGACAAGCGCAAGAGCCGGGCCGGCCCCCCCGCCGACTCCATCAAGCGCTGGCGAAACGACTGCGTCATCGCCGAGCTCACCCCCATCATCCCGACCTGACCAATCGCCTCTCACCGCCCCGGCCCGGTGGTCCCACCCTCACGGCGCGCTCGGCTGTTCGGCGGACGGCCCCCAACCCGCGAGCACGACACCCACCTGCGGAGGGATCGCCTGGGTGCGCCGCGAGGGGGCTCCTACGCTGCGATGTTCTCGCCGCGGCTCCGCGCATGGCGCTCCGCCGCGTCTGCGCGTGCATCTTTACCGGACCCCCTCGCGTCGCAACCGTGGTCGGACCCAGGCGGCATCGGGGTGCGTGGCGAACGCACCGGCTCGGTCCCTCGTCCGGCGCTCGGGCGGTGCGGGCGCGCCGGCGCTGGCGGGCGGGAGGGTCCCGTGGAGCACGTTGAAC
>JACQTL010000216.1 GCA_016210805.1 Actinomycetota bacterium
CGCTCGATGACGTCGGCCCTCCGCTCCCCCTCGTAGAAGCTGTCGGTGCTCCTGGTGAGACCGACGGGGAGCTCGACCCCGGCCGCGGCGGCCGCCTCCAGGAGCGCCCAGAGCACCCGGGGAGAGGCGACCGCGGGGTAGATGCCGGGCGCGTAGTAGAGGGAGGTCCCCTCATCGCGGACGGCCCCGTGTGCGGCGGCTATCGCCCCCACGGGGAGGTCCGGGTCGATGGCCGCGCAGCTGCCCACGCGGATGAAGGTGCGGGCGCCACACGCGGCCAGCTCCTCCACGGCGATGGACAGGGATGGCGAGCCCACGCCGCTCGTGGCCACGGTGATCCGACTCTCCCCGCGGGCCCCCGTGTACACCGTGTAGCCGCGCTTGGCCCCGACCCTCTCCGGCCCTTCCAGCATCCCCGCCATCAGCTCGACCCGCTCCGGGCTTCCCGACAGCAGGGCGACCGAGGCCACGTCACCGTCCCCCCGGATCCCCAGGTGGGGGAACGTCCCGTCCGGGAGCCGGAGGTACCGCTCGGTCAGCCATCCCGCAGTCATCGCGTCCCCCCGATCACGGAGTCCAGGACGCCCGCCTTGGCCAGCAGGTCCCGGGCCTCCCGGTCGACCAGCTCCTCGATCTCGTCGAACTCGATCGTCTCGACCACCCGGTCCTCCATCAGGACCCGGCCCTCCACGACGGTGGCCAGCACGTCGGAGTCGTTCGAAGACCACACGATGTGCTCGGCCACGTTCCCCCCCCGCTCCCGGAAGGCCGGCCACGCGTGAGCGGTGTGCAGGTCGACGACGATGAGGTCGGCGGCCTTGCCCACCTCGAGCGTGCCGATCCGGTCCCCCAGGCCGAGGGCCCGGGCCGAGCCGATCGTGGCCAGGCGGAGCAGGGAAGGCGCGCTCATCACCGTGGCGTCTCGCCGATGGAGCTTCTGCAGGAGCCCCGCCTGGCGCATCTCCTCGACCATGTCGAGGTTGTTGTTCGTCATCACCGAGTCCGTCCCCAGCCCCACCCTGATCCCGGCGCCCTGCATCTCGAGCACCCGGGCCACCCCGTTGCCGAGCTTCATGTTGGAGGTGGGACAGTGGGCGACAGCGACGTCCCGATCGGCCAGGAGCTCGACGTCGGCGTCGTCGAGCTGGATGCAGTGGGCGGCCACCACGTCGGGCCCCAGCCCGAGGAGCCGATCGAGGTAGGCGGCCGGGGTGAGGCCGCCGGTCCGCCCCCGAACGATCTCGACCTCCGCGACGCTCTCGGCGAGGTGGGTGTGGATGCCGACGCCGTAGCGTCCGGCGAGCTCCCGGACCCTGGCGAAGGTCTCCTCGTGGCAGGAGTAGATGGCGTGCGGGCCGAACCAGGTCCTGATGCGATCGGGCACGCGGTCCCGCCACTCCTCTATGAACGCGACCGAGGAGTCCAGGGTCTCGCCCGCACCGAGCGGTTCGTCGATCAGCTGCGGGGCGAACGTCGCGCGCAGGCCGGACCGTTCGGCCACCGCGGCGGCCTCGGCCGGGAACCGGAAGATGTCGATGAAGGCCGTCGTGCCGCCCTGGATCATCTCGAGCTGGTTCATGAGGGCGGCGGCCCGCATGTGCCGGGGCTCGTAGGCCTTGTCCTTGGGGAGGGCGAACTCCTCCAGCCACCTCATGAAGGGGAGGTCCTCGAACAGGCCCCGGTCGAGCACCTCGTGCATGTGGGCGTTCACGAGCCCGGGCATCACGGCGTTCCCCCGGGCCTCCAAGACCCGCGTCGCCCGGATCCCCAGGTCGGGGCCGAGGGCCACGATGTCCCCGCCCTCCACGGCGACGTCGCCCTCGAAGACGGTCCAGGCGTCGTCCATGGTGAGCACGACGCCACCCCGGACCAGGAGGTCGACGCGGCCGGTGCGGTCCGGGGCCACCACGGCTACCCCGCCACCGCCGGGACGACCTCGCGGGCGAACCGGTCGATGCCCTCGGGGGTGAACGGTGGCCGGAGGTTCATCACGATCAGCGACACCCCGGCGGCCTCGTAGCTCCTCGCCACCCGGGCCATGTCCTCCGGGGTCCCCACCAGGATCCGGCTCCTGACCTCCTCCTCGGTCCCGCCGCGGGTCCGCTGCACGTGACGGACGACCCGCTCCTCCCGCTCGCGATCCCCCGACAGCTCGACGAAGACCAGCACGCTCCGCACGAGATCACCGGGGTGACGGCCGACCGACCGGCAGGCCTCGTCCAGGCCGTCGTTCAGGGCACGCCACTCCCACGGCGGGGGGAAGCTGTTGAAGAGGTCGGCGTGGCGGGCGGCGATCCGGCGCAGGCGCGGGCCGCTCCCCCCGACCAGCACCGGGATCCCGTCCGGGTTCACCGGCTTCGGCTCGAACACGGCCTCGCGCAGGCGCACGTGCCGCCCCTCGTAGTCGGTCACCTCCTGCCGGCACAGCAGGTGGAAGGTCTCCAGGGTCTCCTCCAGCCGGCCCATCCGCTCCCCGACCTCGGGGAAGGGGATGCCGTACATCTCGTGCTCGGTCCGGTGCCAGGCGGCCCCGACACCGAGGATCGCCCGGCCGCCCGTCACGTGGTCGAGCGTCACCGCCATCTTGGCCAGGAGGACGGGGTGGCGATAGGTGACCCCGGTCGCCAGCGTGCCCACCCGCAGCCGGCGGGTGCTCGCGGCCAGGGCCGCCAGCGTGGTCCACCCCTCGAGCTGAGGCCCGGGCGGGACCCTGGCCGGCTCGGGGACCCCGGGCCTCAGGTCGTTCAGGGGCACGAGGTGGTCGAACGTGAACGCCCCCCACAGGCCGGCATCGTCCGCGGCCCGCCACACGTCGGCGAGCATCGGGAAGTCGGTGTGCTCCGGAGGCGTCTGGATGGCGAAGCGCATCGGCCGCTAGTCCTTCACGTAGGGCTTGCCGATCGCCCCCGGGGCGGTGGCCCGGCCGATGAACGTGGCCAGGGCCACCAGGGCCACGAGGTACGGCAGGGCCAGCAGGAGGTCGTGGGGAAGGGGAAGGCCGACGGCCTGAGCCCGGAACTGGAACGCGTCGGCGAATCCCAGGAGCAGGCTGGCCGCGAGGATGGGGAGGGGCCGCCACTTCCCGAAGATCATGGCCGCCAGGGCGATGAACCCTCGCCCCTGCGTCATGCCTCGCTGGAACAGCCCCACCTGCACGAGCGAGAGGTAGACGCCCCCCAGCGCGGCCAGGGCCCCGGACGTGAGGACGGCGAGGTAGCGGGTGCGGATCACGTCGACGCCGGTCGACGCCGCGGCCTCGGGCACCTCCCCGCAGGCCCGGAGCCGGAGGCCGAGCGGCGTCCGGTAGAGGACGTAGAAGGCCACCGGGACCATCAGGAACCCGACGTAGTCCAGGATCGAGAGCTCCGCGAATATCTCACCGACCAGGGGGAGGTCGGAGAGCCCGGGGAGGACGACGGGCGGGATCCGCGCCACCGTCGGGCTCACCCCGGGCTGGCCCCAGATCGTGGGGATGAGCGCGGCCGTCACCCCGAGGGCGAGCAGGTTGATCGCGGTCGCGGACACGATCTGGTCCGCCCGGACCGTGATGGACAACAGGCCGTGGAGGGCTCCGAGGAGGATCCCCAGGCCCACACCGGCGGCCAGCCCGAGCCACGGGCTGCCGGTCCAGAACGTGACGGCGACCCCCAGGAACGCCCCGAAGAGCATCATGCCCTCCAGGGCGATGTTGATCACCCCCGAGCGCTCGGAGACCAGCCCCCCGTACGCCGCGAACAGGAGGGGCATCGACAGATGGATCCCCGAGATGACCAGCCCGATCGAGAAGACCCTCATACGGGAGCGCCCTCCTGGGTGGTGACCCCGGCCGGCGAGGGAAGACCCTCTCCCGTCCGCATCCGCCGACGGCGCCCGAGGATCCGGTCCACCAGGGTGACGGCCGCCGCGAACCCAACCACGAGCCCGGAGAAGGCCGAGATCATGTCCCGCGACACCCCCGCCACCGCCTGGAGCAGGACCGAGCCCGATCGGAGCATCCCGAAGAAGAACGCGGCCGCGGCAACCCCGATCGGGTTGAGCGATCCGAGCAGCGCGACCCCGATCGCGTCGAACCCGTAGCCGGGGGAGAACTGGTCGAAGTACCGGTGGTGCAGCCCGAGCACTTCGTTGGCCCCGGCCAGGCCGGCGAAGGCTCCCGACACGAGCATGGCCTGGACGATGGCCCTGGGCGGGGAGATGCCGTGGAACCGGGCGGCCACCGGGTTCCGCCCCACGACCCGGAACCGGTACCCGAGCGACGTCCTGAACACCAGGTACCACATGAAGCCCACGGCGACGACGACGATGAAGATGCCCGCGTGCAGGCGCGTGGGCGACCAGATCCGGGGGAGGCCGGCGGACGGCGCGACCAGCTCGGTGGCCGAGGGCTGGGTCCGGGAGACGAGGAGGCCGCCCGGCTTGACCAGGTACCGGGACACGCTGAACGCGACGTAGTTCAGCATGATCGTGGTGATCACCTCGTGCACCCCTCGGAAGGCCTTGAGGAGGGCGGGGATCAGGGCCCACAGACCCCCCGCCAGCATGGCGCCGGCCACCGCGACGAGGACGTGGATCCCGGCCGGCAGGTCGAGCTTGGCCCCGATCGTCCCGGCCACGAGGCCGCCCATGAGGAGCTGCCCCTCCACGCCGATGTTGAAAAGGCCGGCCTGGAAGGCCACGGCCACGGCCAGCCCCCCGAGGAGCAGGGGCATCATCGAGACCAGGGTCTCGGCCAGGGCCTGCTTGCTCCCGATGCTGCCCTCGAACAGGGCCCCGTAGCCGTTCAGGGGATCGGATCCAGCGGCGTACAGGAGCGGGATCCCGGCCACGAGCGCGGCCACCAGCACCAGCGCGAAGTTCCGTGCGTTGCGCAGCGGCCCGCCCAGGGCATCCGTCAGGCGGCCACTCCACGTCGTGGCGGGGAGCAGGGCCGAGTCCGGCGGGCCGGCGGACCGGAGCCGGCCGTTCCCGGGGTCCTTCGGCGCGCTCACGTGGCGGCGGCCTCCACGGACCCGGTCCGGTCGGTCCGCCCCCGGGTCATCCACAGCCCCAGGGTCTCCTCGTCGACCTCGGACGGGCGGGCGGAGCCCACCATCGCCCCCCCGGACACGACCAGGATCCGGTCGGAGAGCGTCATGATCTCCGTGAGGTCGAGGCTCACCAGGAGGACCCCCCGACCGTCGGCTCTCAGCTCGTCGAGCTCCTCGTGGACGAACGAGGTCGCGGCCAGGTCCAGGCCCCGAGTGGGCTGGGCCGCGACGATCAGGGACGGACGACGGGCCAGCTCCCGCCCCACGACGAGCTTCTGCTGGTTCCCGCCCGAGAGCGACGACGCCGTGACCCGCACGGAGGGCGTGCGAACGTCGAACCGCCGGACGAGCTCGGCGGCGAAGTCCCGGATCCTCTGGACCGACAGCCACCGGCCCCTCCGATGGAACCTGGGCTGGTTCTGGTAGCCGAGCAGGGCGTTCTCGGCCACCGGCATGCTCATGACCAGGGCGGCAGATTGCCGGTCCTCCGCGATGTGCCCGATCCCGGCCCTGAGCCGGCGGTCCACCGGCCACCGGGTCACGTCGGTCCCGTTCAGGAGGATCCGTCCGGACGCGCAGCCCCGGATCCCCAGGATGAGCTCGATGAGCTCGTTCTGACCGTTCCCCTCGACCCCGGCCAGGCCGACGATCTCACCGCCCCTCACCTCCATGTCGATCGGCGCGAGGGCCCCGCCGTCGGTCGCCCCGGAGAGGATCAGCACGGGGGCGCCCGGCGCGTGGGGCCGGCCGGGACCGGCGGGGAGGTCCCGACCGACCATCATCCGGGCCAGGTCCCGCTCCACCGCATCCCTATCCGGCCCCGGCCCCCGATGCTCCGGCCCGATCTCCCGCTCGCCGACCACCTCCCCGTCACGGAGGACGGTGACCCGGTCGCAGAGGTCGATCACCTCGGCGAGCTTGTGGCTGATGAAGATCACGGTGCGTCCCTGCTCCCTGAGGGTCCGGAGCACCCCGTGGAGCTCGGCGGACTCCTGAGGGGTGAGAGCCGCCGTCGGCTCGTCGAGGATGAGGACCTCCGCGCCCCGGTGGAGGATCTTGAGGATCTCGACCCGCTGGCGGGCTCCGACGGACATGTCGGCGACGCGGGCGTTCGGGTCGATGCGGAAGCCGTACCGGTCGGAGAGCTCCTGTATCCGGGCGGCTGCCGCCCGGAGCGCGAGCCGTCCGAAGCGGGTGGTCGGCTCGTTCCCCAGGATCAGGTTCTGGGTCACCGTGAAGTCGGGGATCAGGCTGAAGTGCTGCTGGACCATCCCCACCCGAGCCTCCAGGGCGTCCGCGGGGGAGCCGAACCGGACCTTCCGCCCGGACAGCTCGATGCCTCCACGGGTCGGCGAGACCAGCCCGAACAGGACCTTCATCAGGGTCGACTTCCCGGCCCCGTTCTCGCCGAGCAGGCCGTGGATCGACCCCGCCCGCACGGCGAGGTCGATCCCGCGGTTGGCCTGCACACCCCCCGAGTAGGTCTTCCAGATGCCCCGGAGCCGGACGGCCGGCTCCGGGGCCTGGACCGCGTCGGGACCCGCCATCACCCCGCCGGCGGGGTGAAGGCCTCGAGCTCCTCGAGCGTGGCCGGGACCACGAGCTCACCCGACCTGATCATGTCGCTGTACAGGTTGACGGCGTCCTGGACCTCCTGGGGGAGGTCGCCGAAGGTGTTCTCGCAGACCCCCACGCCGTCCTCCGCGAGCCCGTAGCTCACCACCCCGCCCTGGAACGTGCCGTCCACGACCTGCTGGGCGGCCTTGAACACCGACCCCGAGACGTCCTTGTTGGCCGAGGTCAGGAAGTTCTCGGGGGCCAGCTGATCCTTGCACGTGTCGGTCCCCATCACCCAGAACCCGGGCCCGCGCTCCTTGGCGGCCTCGTAGGACCCGAGGCCGCCGGCGCCGGCCACCTCGAACACGACGTCCGCCCCGGTGTCGTAGTAGCCGTTGGTGACCTCCTTCACCCTGGCCGGGTCGTTGAACGACCCCACGTAGGCCACCTCGACGTTGGCCTCCGGGTTCACGGTCTCGAGCGCCGACTGGAAGCCGGTCAGGAACCGGACCACCGGCGGGATCTCGATGCCCCCCACGAACCCTAGCTGGTTCGTCTCCGTGGTCATCCCGGCGATCACGCCGGCCAGGAACGCGCCCTCGTGCTCCTTGAACAGCACGCTCTGGACGTTCTGGTCCGGGATGTCGTCGCTGAAGTCCTCCGGGGTCCCGGCGTTGTCCGCCGAGACGGCGTCGATCAGGACGAACTTCGCGTCCGGGTTCGCCGCGGCCACCTCGTGCACCGCGTCGGCGATCAGGAACCCGACCCCGACCGTCATCGTCGCGCCTGACGACACCGCCTGTGAGAGGTTGGGGACGTACTGGGCCTGCTCGGCCGATTCGATGACCCTGGCCTCGCCCCCCAGCTCGTCGGCGGCCTGCGAGACGCCTGCGAAGGCGAGGTCGTTGAAGCCCTTGTCGCCCAGGCCCGCCTGGTCGGTGACCATGAACCAGATGAAGTCGGCCTCGCCGTTCCCGGTGTCGCCGTTGCCACCGTTGCCGCCGTTGCCACCGTTCCCGCCGTTCCCGCCGTTCCCGTCGCCGGTTCCGCCGCCGTTGCATGCCGCGGCCACCAGGGCGAACACGACCAAGAGCGGGACCACTCCCCGCAGCCTGCGCACGCTCATCCCCCCTCCCGCGACCGGTCCGTCCGGCCGCCTAGTCGCCTCGAGCCTCCGCTCCGGCCTCCGGCCGGGCCAGCCCCGCCCCCGCGTCCCCGATCGGGCCCCGGGCGGCCTCCTCGCGGGTCATCGACCACCTCCGATCCTCCCGACGGAGGAGCGAGGTCTCCTGGGCCAGGTCGGCCAGGACCCGGCGGTACTCCACGGTCATCCGATCGGCCCGCGTGTGGAACTCCGCGTTCAGGTCGATCGGGAAGTCGGGGTCGATCCGCTCGAGGATCTGACGGTCCTCGTTCTGCACCATCCGGTCGAGCTCGGCGATCGAGACCTGCCGGTCCGGGTCGGGGTCGTCGTTGCGGGCCACGAACTGGCATACGATGCTGGTCCGATCGTCCACCGGGGTGGCCGTCCGGTAGAGGACGTGCTTGATCCCGTTCTCGTACTCGAGGAGCCCGCGGAACACGAACGGCTGGACGAGCTCGGCGTGGGTGGTCCGGGTGGTGTGCTCCGTGGTGATGCCCACGTTCCTCCGCTGGATCTCGGGCACCCGCGACGTGTAGCTCACCGTGAACCGGAGCCGGTAGCCGTCCCGCTCCACCCTGAAATCGGACAGCTTGGGGTGCTTGGGATCGCCGATCGTGCCCTTGTGCACGAAGGAGAGGTGGCTGACGTCGAGGGCGTTGTCGATGAGACGGGTCGCCGACGCGCTCCAGACGTCGAAGATCTCGTGGATCAACGTCCATCCCGGGGCCTCGGCCTCCGGGAGGTCCGGGACGTGGGCGCGGGGCATCCCGACGCACGCCCAGACCAGGCCGTAGCGCTCCTCGGCGAGGACGGACTTCACGCGGGCCCGGGGCGGCACGGGCAGGTCCGGCTCCTTCTGCGGGATCTCCACGCACCGGCCCGTCCCGTCGAACCGCCACCCGTGGTACGGGCAGACCAGCGCCCCGTCCTCGATCCATCCCTGGGACAGCCGGCCGGCCCGGTGGGGGCACTCGTCGACGGCCGCGTGGACGTCGGCGTCCGGTCCGGGGCGCCAGACCACGTAGTCGTCCCCGAACAGGCGGAAGTGGCGGGGCGCGTCCCCCACCGCGTCCGACCGCGCCACCGGGTACCAGAACTCCTGCAGCGCGGGGACCTCGCTCACGAACATGCCCCAGCTCCCTCCACCCGGGTTGACGGAGCGTAGCCACGGATGTTGAAGTCTGTCAACTGTCGACAGACAGGAAACCCGAACGCAGGGAGGAAGGCCGATCCGAACGTCCAGCCGCGACCTGATGACCCGTCCGCGCCCGGGCGGGGTGGGCGAACCGGCTCGTCGCCCGGACGGAGGCCCGAAGGTCCGTGGCCAGTTCGCCTTCTCCTCGGACCTCCACGCCGACGGCATGCTGTGGGGGGCGACCGTCCGGAGCCCGCACGCCCGCGCACGCCTCGGACGTATCGACCCCGCCCCGGCCCTGCGGATGCGGGGGGTTCGGGCGGTCCTTTTGGTGGAGGACGTCCCCGGGCGCAGGACCTTCGGCCTGGAGGTCCCGGACCAGCCCGTGCTGGCCGACGGTGAGGTTCGTTTCTGGGGGGAGCCGGTTGCCCTGGTGGCCGCGGCCGACCCCGAGACGGCCCGGCGGGCGGCGGCCGCGGTGGAGGTCGGCTTCCATCCTCTCGAGCCGGTGCTGGATCCGGAGGAAGCGGTCCGCCGGGGCATGGTCTTCCGGAAGGTCCAGATCCGGCGCGGCGACCCGACCCTTCGGGGAGCGGTGACAGTCGAGGGCACCTATCGGGTCGGCATGCAGGACCAGGCTCCCCTCGGCACCGAGTCCGGCCTGGCCGTGCCGGACGGGAGGGGGGGCGTGGACCTCCACATCGCGACCCAGGACATCCACGCCGATCAAAGGCAGGTGGCGGCGAGCCTGGGCCTTTCTCCCGACGAGGTCCGCGTGCACCTGGCCGGAGTGGGCGGGGCCTTCGGGGCCCGGGAGGACGTGAGCCTCCAGATCCACCTGTGTCTCCTCGCCCTGGCCACCGGCCGGCCCGTGAAGATGGTGTACGGGCGAGCGGAGAGCTTCTCCGGCCACGTCCACCGGCATCCGGCGTGGATGTGGTACCGGCACGAGGCCGAGCCCGACGGCACGCTGGTCCGGGTCACCGCCCGGATCCTGATGGACGGGGGTGCCTACCAGTCGACGTCGGCGCCCGTCATCGCCAACGCCGCGTACTTCTCGGTGGGGCCCTATCGGTGCGCCTCGGTCGAGGTGGACGCGGTGGCCGCCCGGACGAACAACCCGCCGTGCGGGGCGATGCGGGGGTTCGGTGCCGTGCAGGCATGCTTCGGCCACGAGAGCCAGATGGACCGGCTGGCCGCCGAGCTCCGCATCGACCCCGTGGAGCTCCGCGTCCGCAACGCCCTGGCCAGGGGTGACCGGATGCCCACGACCGGACAGGCGATAGAGGACACCCTCCCGGTGACAGACGTGCTCCGGACCGTGGCCGCCCTCCCCCTCCCCGAGGAGCCCGAGGGAGAGGATCCCCGCTTCCTCCCGGGAGGGCTCGGGCGGACGACGCCGCGGAGCGCCGTCAGGCGGGGGATCGGCTACGCGGTCGGGTTCAAGAACCTGGCCTTCGGAGAGGGCTTCGACGACTTCGCCGAGGCGAGGGTCGTGCTGACCGCCGACGGTGCCGAGGTGCACACGGCTGCGGCGGAGATCGGCCAGGGGATCGTCACTGTGTGCGAGCAGATCGCCCGGACGGCGCTGGGGATCGAGGCCGTCCGGGTGATCCACCCCGACACGTCGCGGATCGGGCCTTCGTTCTCGTCCTCGGCCTCCCGCCAGACCCAGATGACCGGCGGCGCGGTCCTGGAGGCGGCCAGGCGGGTGCGAGACGAGGCGGTGGCCAGGGCGGGCGGCGGAGAGCTCACCGACGACGGGGTCGTGCGCGACGGGCGGCGGGTGGCCACGCTGGCCGAGCTCTGTGGCGACGCCCCGATCTCCCACACGGCCCGGTTCCGCCATCCTCCCACCGAGGAGCCCGACGAGGACGGGCAGGGCCGGATCCACGCGGGATACTGCCTGTCCGCCCACCGGGCCGTGGTCGACGTCGACCCGGATCTCGGGCTGCTCCGGGTGGTGC
>JACQTL010000217.1 GCA_016210805.1 Actinomycetota bacterium
CTTCACGAACCCCCGCAGGCGCGGGCTGTCCTGGTGGCGGACGAACCACCGGCCCGGGATGCGGGGAGGAACGTCGAGGAGCATGATCGCGAGCCCCGCGGCGACGAAGAGGATCGCGATCTCGGTACCGGTGACGGCGGTGACGGTCCCCGTGACCAGCGAGATCCCCCACAGGCGGAAGTCCCAGCCGTTCGTCAGGCGAGCCAGCTTCACCGCTGCCACCGCGATGATCGCCATGACCCCTGGGGCGATGCCGTAGAACAGGGCCTGGACCCACGTCAGCCCCCCGTAGCGGTCGTATAGGACGGCTATCGCGAGGACCGCAGCGAACGAGGGGACGATGAAGGCGACGGCGGTCCCCAGGGCCCCGAGCGCCCCGGCCCGCAGGTAGCCCACCCACATCACGACCTGCGCCGCGAGGGGACCGGGCATGGTCTGGCCGAGGGCCACGCCGTTCAGGAAGTCCGCCCGCCCCACCCACCTCCGTCCCTCGACCAGGTCGCGCTGCATGTAGCCCACCGTGGCGATGGGTCCACCGAACCCCCACGTGCCGAGTCCCAGGAAGTACACCAGGTAGCTGCGGAGGGACGGGCCCGAGGGGTCCTCGCCGGGCCCGGTCATCGGTCCGGCTTCCCCGGGCGCGATGGGTCCAGTCTCCAGGCGCCCCCGCCGTCCGCGGGGCCCGCCACGCGGAGCGGGCTTCCGTCCGGGAGGATCAGCCGGAACACCCGGAGGCGCTCGCCGTCGCGGTCCTCGACCCATGCCCGATCGAGGGTGACGGGGCGCTCGACGCCGCCGATTACCACGGCGCGGGGGACCTCGTCGGCCCGGCTCCCCGCGTAGAAGAGGACCTCCACCGGCGCCGGCTCCGCCCGGGCCCGGCGCATCTGCCGGGGGAGCACCGGCGCCCACAGCAGGAACAGGGCCCCGGACAGGCCGATGGCCCACGGCACCCCGATCGCCGGCAGGACGGCCACGCCCAGCCCGGCGGCGACCACCCTCGACATGTTGTAGCCCACGTCGTACACGGCGAACACCCTCCCCCGGAACCCGTCGGGGACGGCCTCCTGGACCATGGTGTCCACGGGGATCTTCTTCCAGGCGAACCCCAGCCCGAGCAGGAACGCGGCCACGAGGACGGTCACCCGGCCGATCACCGGGGCCACGCCCACCAGGGCCAGGCCGGACAGGGCGAACGAGGCGGCCACGATCGTGGGCCGCGACCACCGGGGCTCGAGCGAGCCCACGGTGAGGAGCCCGACCAGGATCCCCGTACCGCCCGCCGCCACCAGCCACGAGAACGAGCCCACCCCCTCCTGGAACCGGTCCCTGAACACGACGACCGAGATCATGAGGATCAGGCCCTGGACGAACTGGTCGAGGGTTATTGAGGCGATCGGGAAGAGCGCGGTCCGCGTCCGGACCAGCAGGCGGAAGCCGTCTCCGGTCTCCCCGGCCACCCGGACCAGGGCGTGGCGGAGGGCCTCGGTGGGCCCCCCCTCCGCCCGGAGGGCCGTCCGGATGAAGGCGGCCACCGTGGCCGCGACCACCCACATCGTCCCGATCACCACGATGAGGGCCCCGGACCCGATGGCCTCGGCCAGGAACCCGCCGGCCGCTGCCCCCACGAAGGTGGCTACCGTGCCGCCCACCGTGGCGATCGAGTTCCCGATCAGGAGGTCCTCCGCCCTGACCAGGCGGGGCATCACCGCGGTGGCCGTCGAGAGGAAGAACCGGTTCGCCGAGATCACCACGAGGGCTCCCGCGTAGTAGGGGAGCGCGGCCTCCGGCCCCGCCAGGGTGAGCAGCGCGGCGGCCGCGCGGTAGAGCGGAGTCCAGGCCAGGATCCGCCGCCGGGACCACCGGTCGATGAACACCCCCGTGAACGGCCCGATCAGGGAGTAGGGGATGGCCAGCACCGCCACGGCCTTGGCGAACCCGATCGCCGTGTGCTCCCCGGGCGCGTCGAAGACGAGCTGGTCGAGCACGGCGATCTGGAACAGCCCGTCGGCGGCCTGGCTGATCAGGCGGGCCGCGAACAGGTGCCGGAAGTCGCGGGACGCCAGGGCCTCGCGGGCCCTAGCCAGCGTCCCCTTCATCGCGGGGCCAAGCCTGGGCCCCGGCAGCCGGAAGGGATGCCTCCCCCTCGCGAGCTCAGGCTGGCTGGTTGTCCGGCTCGGCCGCCGCCTCGTGGGCGGCGACGTCGAAGAAGTTCGTCCAGTCGGCTGCCTTGGAGGCGCCGTTCCCGAGGATGAACTCCTCGACCATCTCCCGGGCCGAGTCGTCGGAGAATTGCACCGGCGGCGACTTCATGACGTACGCCGACGGGCCGATCAGCGGGCCGGCCACACCCCGGTCGAGGGCGAGGCGGGCGCACCGGACCGCGTCGATCACGATGCCCGCCGAGTTCGGCGAGTCCCACACCTCGAGCTTCAGCTCGACCGTGAGGGGCACGTCGCCGAACGACTGGCCCTCGAGCCGGATCTGGGCCCACTTGCGGTCCTCGAGCCACGGCACGTGGTCCGAGGGGCCGATGTGGATGTCGTCCTTGTCCAGGCCCTTGCGGAGCTGGCTCTGGACCGACTGCGTCTTGGACACCTTCTTGGAGACCAGGCGTTCCCGCTCGAGCATGTTCTTGAAGTCCATGTTGCCGCCGAAGTTCAGCTGGTAGGTCCGGTCCAGGCGCACGCCCCGGTCCTCGAACAGCTTGGCCAGCACGCGGTGCACGATCGGCGCCCCGACCTGCGACTTGATGTCGTCGCCCACGAGGGGCAGGCCGGCCGCGGCGCACCGGCGCGCCCACTCGGGGTGCGAGGC
>JACQTL010000245.1 GCA_016210805.1 Actinomycetota bacterium
CGCCGAGGGCCGCGCTCGAGCAGCTCGTCCCGACCACGGCGACGACGTCGTCGTCGGCCGCCAGGGCCTGTCCGCCGGCCTGTCCACCGTCGGCGGAGCACCCGTCGTCCTGGTGGTTCCACTCGATCGTGTGGCCGAGGACCTCACCCGACTGCCCGTCGAACGTGCCGTCCAGGAAGTCGGCTGCCATCACGGTGCCGTTCTGGCTGTCCTGCCCAAGGCTCGCGTTCGGCCCGGAGATGACAAGCAGCGTTCCCAGCGTGATGGGATCGCCCTCGGCGACCACCACGCAGCCGAACTCGTCGGCGTCGCACTGCTCCTGAGCGCCACCGCCGTCGCCCCCGTCGCCGTTACACGCGGCGGCTACGAGCGCGATGGCGGCCAGCACGGAGGTGCGCGCCAGCCAGCTAAATCGACTCATTCCCCCTCCTTCCAACGGTCCCCTCGAACCTCGGGTCCCTGACTCCAGGGGCGTGAATACCACACTACGGGTCCAGGCACCAGCCCCTCGACGACACCTCCCACCGGACTCCTCTTGGAGCTCCTCGAGATCACCTCCTCCCGGACACGCGGCAACGACGGGGCGTCGTCCACCTGGTCCGAACGGTCTGGTTGGAACCCCCTCATGGAGTTCTACGGGACCGCCGGGCCGGGGGTTTGGCCTTCCCCCGAGCCGGCCAGGCGGTCCAGCAGCCCGTCCCGCTCGTCCAGGAGGGCTCGGACCGTCGACTCGAGCTCTCCCACGATGCGGGCGATCCTCTCGCGGTCGGCGGCGGCTATGCGGTGCTCGCGGGCGGCCAGGGGGGTCTCGGCGACCAGCATCTCGATGCGGCGCTCGTCGAGCACCCCCTCGTAGTGGGCGAGCTGCTCGCGAAGGATGTCCAGCTCGGTCCGGGCCCTGGAGAGCTCGTCGGAGATGGCCGTCAGCCGTCGTAGCACGAGGTCCGTCATCACGCGCCTCACCTGCGCTTTCCGCGTCGGCGGGCGCTGTAGTCTAGGGGCGGACCGGGCCGTCCGCAAGGGTGAGGAATTGTGGGACGGTCCGGGCCGTCGGACCCCGGAAGCGGGCCCGACCGCCTGGCCGGGGTGGTGGAACCGGGAGACACGCGGCGCTCAAAACGCCGTGGGCTTCGGCCCGTGAGGGTTCGACTCCCTCCCCCGGCACGAGAGCCACGAGTGCAGGGGACGTCAGGGACCGGAAGGGGTTGGCCTGGCAGCCGCGGACCGCCCCGTCGGGACCCGTAGGGAGACCCTGAACGTCGCGCCCCGGCCCGGCTCGCTCTTTACGCCCACCGAACCCCCCATGGCCTCCACGAGATCCCTGACGATGGCGAGGCCGAGGCCCGAGCCCACGGACCGGCCGGTCCCCCGGCGCTCGTGGAGGTAGAACCGGTCGAAGGCCCTGGGGAGGTCCTCTGGATCGAGGCCCGGTCCGGTGTCGGCCACCTCCAGCGACCCGGGCGCGGCCCTGAGGACCACCCGGCCGCCCGAGGGGGTTACCCGCAGCGCATTGTCCACGAGGTTCGCGGCCACCTGGAGCAGGCGGTCGTGGTCCCCGACGGCCGGGGCCAGGTCCGCCCCCTCGACCAGCAGCGCGACCCCGAACCTCTCCGCGACGGGCGCGGCCCTGTCCGCGGCCTCCCTGGCCACCGCGGCCAGATCAACGGGCTCCCCGGCCACCGAGAAGCTCCGCCGGTCCAGGCGGGCCAGGTCCAGGAGGTCCCGGACCAGGCGCTCCAGCCGGGCGGCCTCCTCCCCGATCACCCGCCCGGCCTCCTCGGCGGTGGCGGTGCCGTCCCTGGCGGCCTCCGCGTACCCCCTGATCGCGGTGAGCGGGGTCTTCAGCTCGTGGCTGACCGACATGAGGAACGCCCGCTCGGCCTCCCTGGCGGAGCGGAGGTCGTCGGCCATCTCGTTGAACGACCCGCCCAGGGCGGCCAGCTCGTCGCGGCCCTCCACGGTGACCCGCACGTCGGCCTCCCCCGCGGCCAGCCTCCGGGCGGCCTCCGCGACCCTCCGGATCGGCCGGGCCACCCTCCGCGAGGCGAACACGGCGAGGGCCCCGGCCAGGGCCACCCCGCCCAGCGCCCCCAGCAGGAGGGCCCGCAGGAAAGGCGTGGCGTCCAGGCCCCCCTCCCGGGCCAGCACGACCGGCCCGGATCCGGACGAGCCCACCACGAACAGGTAGGTCGTCCCGAGCGCCTCCACGCTCCCCGAATCGAGGCCCGTGGCCAGCAGGGCCCTGGCCGCGGGCGCGGTGTGCGGGGGGAGGAACAGCCGCTCGCCGTGGAGCAGGAAGGACCGCCTGAGGCGACGGCGAGCCTCCTCCGAGGGGAGCTCGTCGAGGACCCCGGCCACGACCGCCAGCCGGACCCGCATCTCGTCCAGGGTCCGGCGCTCGAGGTTGCGGCGGGTGAGCGGCGCGGCCACGGCCACGGTCATGACCGCGGACACCACCGCCGCCACCGCGAGGTAGGCCAGGAGCCTGGCCCGCAGCGTCCTCACGGGCCCGCGCTCATGGCCTCACGGCCTTGTAGCCGACCCCCCGGACCGTCCTGATCAGGTCGGGGCGGCCGAGCTTCCGGCGGAGCTGGCCGACGTGGACGTCGACCGTCCTGGTCTCGCCCGGGTAGGACATGCCCCACACCCGGTCCAGGAGGACCTCACGGGACAGCACCACCCCGGGGTGCCCCATGAGGTGCTCGAGGAGATCGAACTCCCTGGTCGTGAGCTCCACCGACTCCCCGTCCACCCGGACCTCCCGCCCCTGCCGGGAGAGCTCCACGGAGCCCAGGACCAGCACGTCGGCGGACCGGTCGGGCTCCGCCCTCCGGAGCACGGCCTTGACCCGAGCGACCAGCTCCCGGGGGGAGAACGGCTTGGACACGTAGTCGTCGGCCCCGACCTCCAGGCCGGCCACCCGGTCGACCTCCTCGTCCCGAGCGGTGAGCATGATCACCGGGACGGTGGACGCGGCCCGGATCCGCCTGCACACCTCGAAGCCGTCCATGCCCGGGAGGCCGATGTCCAGCACGACGAGCCGGACGGGGTGGCGGGGCAGCTCGGTCAGGGCCTCCTCGCCGGAGCGCACCCAGACGGGCTGGTAGCCGTCCCGCTCCAGGTACGTCCGGAGCAGCGCGCCGATGCTCTGCTCGTCCTCCACCACCAGGATCGTTCCGGCCACGGACCCTCCTTCCTCCTCCGGGGATGAGTATCGGCCCGAGGGGCAGGAGCGTGCAGTGGACGTGTAAGGGGCGCGTAAGGTCCCCGGGCCACGCGGGCCCTCGCCGCCCCCCCGGCGGGGTAACTTTCGCTGCATGGACCTCGGGGTCTTCGCCCTGCACACGGTGATGTACCCGGGGCAGGGCCTCGAGCTCACGGTGTTCGAGGAGCGCTACCGCCGGCTGATGGAGGACGTGCTCCCCGAGGGGACGTTCGCGGTGGTGGCCATACGCACGGGCCGGGAGGTGGGCGGGGACTACGACCCGCACCGGGTCGGGGTCCGGGTCGTCGTGGACGGCCACGAGGTCACGGACGAGGGGACCTACCGGGTGGCCGTCCGGGCCGAGGAGCGGATCCGGCTCGTGGGGACGGTGGCCGCCGAGCCCTACGCCGTCTGGACGGTGGAGCGCTTCCCCGAGGCCGTGGAGCCGCGGGACCGGACCGGGCCCGCCGCCGTCGTCGCCCTGGCGGCGTGGCGCCGGTTCCTGGACGCCGCCGAGGTCGAGGCCACGGGCGAGCTTCCCACCGATCCCACCGACCTCTCGTACACCCTGGCCGCGACGCTCCCCACCCTGCTCCCCGACCGCCAGGCCCTGCTCGAGGTCCCCGGCCCGGCCGAACGGCTGGAGCGCCTGGCCGGGGCCTACCGGCTGGAGGCGGGGCTCCTGCGGGCCCTCAAGGGGCAGAAGGAGCGGTGAGCGCCTCGGCCTCGGCCGACTCGAGCCGGACGGACTCCGGGCCGAGCAGCCGGCGGAGCTCGGAGAGCATCCCCTCGGTGGGGTCGACGCTGTAGCCGTCGCCCACCTTGAGCGGCGTCACCCCCCCGGAGGCCACGAACCGGACCGTGACCGGGGTCCGCCCGGGGTGCGCGGCCAGCACGTCCTTCAGCTTGGAGAGCATCCCGTTGGTCACGGTGGCGGCGGCCAGGTCGACCACCACCCGCCCCCCCGGCCGGGACAGGTCGACGACGGCGTCGCCGGCCAGGACGGGCTCGCGGATCTCCACCGCCGCGAGCTGAAGCTCCCGGCCCCGGAGGTCGGCCCGGCCCCTGACCAGCAGGATCCGGTCGGGGGCGATGGCCCCGGCCACTTTCTCGTAGACCGAGGGGAAGGCCACCACGGTCACGCCGCCGGTCAGGTCCTCCAGCCGGAAAAGGGCGTAGGGCTCGCCGCGCTTCGTGTACTTGCGCCCCACGGCGGCGACGATCCCACCCACCGTGACCAGGTCGCCGTCCCCCAGGTTCCCGGTCTCCGAGAGCTCCAGGTCGGTCTGCGCGGCCATGGCCTCGCGGATCTCGAGCAGCGGGTGGTCGGTGACGAACTGTCCGAGCACGGCCTTCTCCTCCCTGAGGAGGTCCCGCCTGTCGAACTCGGGCCCGTGGAGGACGGCCTCGTCGATCCGGTACGCGCTCCGGTCGTCCCCCCCGAACAGGGAGAACTGCCCGGCCGCCTCGGCCTTGCGCTCGGCCAGGATCGGGTCCGACACCTTCGTGTAGGCCTCGTACAGCCCCCGGCGGGTGTAGCCCAGGGAGTCGAACGCCCCGGCCAGGACCAGGCTCTCCAGGACCTTCTTCGTGGGGACCGAGGGGTCGAGCTTCCGGCAGAAGTCCGAGAAGGACCCGAAGGGGCCGTGGGCCCGGCGGGCCCGGATCACCTCGGCCACCGCCCCGCTCCCCACGTTGCGGACGGCGGAGAGCCCGAACCGGATCGTGGGGTCTCCCCCGCCCACCGGGGTGAAGTCCATCTCCGACTCGTTCACGTCGGGGGGGAGGACCTGGATGCCCATCAGCCGGCAGGCGTTCAGGTAGAAGGGCTTCTTGTCCTTGTCGTCCTTGACGCTGGTGAGCATCGCCGAGAAGAACTCCACGGGGTGGTGGGCCTTCAGGTAGGCGGTCTGGTAGGCCACGAAGCCGTACGCGCAGGCGTGGGACGCGATGAAGCCGTAGTCGGCGAACGGGACGATCAGGTCGAAGATCGACTCGGCCAGGCGCCGCTGGTATCCGGCCGACACGCACCCGCTCACGAACTTCTCCCGGTGGGGGATCAGCTCCTCCCGGATCTTCTTCCCCATGGCCTTGCGCAGGAGGTCTGCCTCGCCCATCGAGTACCCGGCCATACGGACGGCGATCTGCATGACCTGCTCCTGGTAGACGATGATCCCGTAGGTGCTCTCCAGGATGCCCCGCAGCGAGTCGTGCGGGTAC
>JACQTL010000218.1 GCA_016210805.1 Actinomycetota bacterium
CCTGCCACCCACGTCGGTCTCCACCACGGTTCCGCCGCCGGTGGCCGCGTCGGCCAGCGCGTCGTAGGGGAAGGCCACCGCGTCGCCGTCGAGGTTGAGTCCCAGCACGTGCGACGTGGCGGGGAGCCGCGGGTCGGGCTCACCGGTGAAGAGGAACGGCCGCCGGTCGATGTCGGGGTCGTCGTAGTCGAAGTAGGGGTTCGCCCCGTACTGCCTGTCGAACCCCGTGTCCTGGGAGAGCACCTTCCCGTCGGGGTGCGCCGCACGCCAGTCGGCCCACGACACGATCTGGGCGGGCAGGAACTCGAGCTGCGTGCCGGTGAGGGGGCCGACCACGGCCAGGCCCTGGGCCTGTACCCAGAGCGTGTCGGTCTGCCTGTCGTACATCACGAGGTTCGAGAAGTAGAGCTTCCCGGAGGTCCCGAAGTCGAGGAGCTCGCCGTCGATCGTGGGCCGGAGGAAGGCGATCCCCGTGTTGCACAGCGGGCAGTAGGTGACGGTCACCGGCTCACCGCCGATCTCGTCGTTCACGATCTCGTGCCACATCAGGATGCGGAGCGGATAGGCCTTCGCCTCCCCACCGTGCTCCACCGACAGGACGGGCTCGCGCTCGGCCAGGAAGTCCACCGAGCCCGGATCGAGGAAGGCGGGGTCGTCGATGGGCGGGATGCCGTCGGGAGGGGGACCGCCAGAGATGATGTCGTCGGGATCTACCAGTGGGCTCGGCCACCCGTCGTCCGGCGCCTCGGCGTCGGCCCCCTCGTCCCCCGGCGGAGCCGTGGTCGCCGGGCCGGTCGCTCCGTCGCCCGCCCGGTCGCCCGTGGCCGGCCCGTCCCCGCCGGCCAGGGCCCAGGCCAGCCCGGCCATCAGGGCGGCCGCCATGACCAGACCCACCGCGGCCGCGGCCGTTCGCCGGGATCGCTCGCCCATATCAGTAAGAACCCCCGGGGCTCTCCGGCGATTCCCCGGCCGAGCGGGTCCACCGAGCGGGTTGACCCTTCACCTCCCGTCCGGTAGAGCTACGGGGTCGTGCGTGCGGACCGGGGACCCATCGCCAGCCGGGTGTCGCGCCGGGCGGTGGCCGCCGCCGCGGCGCTCCTCCTGCTCGCCGTCCCCTCCGTGCAGGCCGACACGAAGTCCGACCTCGAGGCCGCCAGGGACCGGCTCGACGAGCTCACCGCCTCGATCCCGGCCGAGCAGCAGCGCCTGCGGGCGCTCCAGGTCCAGCTGAACGGCACGGCCGAGCGCCTGTTCGCCACGGTCTCCGAGCTGGAGCAGACCGAGCACCGGATCCAGAAGGCCCGGGCCGGGATCGATCGGGCCGAGCGGGAGCTCCGGGCGCTCCAGGGCCAGCTCGACGCCAGGGCCCGCCAGGCCTTCATCAGCGGCCCGGCCACGCAGCTGTCGTTCATCCTCGGGGCGGAGTCCCTGACCGATCTGTCCGACCGCGTCCAGTTCTTCGAGAACCTCAACGCCAGCGACGCGGAGCTGGCCTCGGAGGTGGGGCGGAGGGCCGCCGGGCTCGAGCAGCGTCGGGCCGACCTGGTGCTGGAGCGGGCCGACCTGGAAGCTCAGCGTGACCGGCTGAGGGACGCCGAGGCCGAGCTCCAGGCCAGGTTCGACGAGCAGCAGACCCTCATCGCCGGCCTGAGCTCCAAGGCCGCCGAGGTCGAGGCCCTGGTCGCGCGGCTCGCCGACGAGCTGGCTGCCGAGGAGCTCGCCGCCGCCAGGGCCGCCGCGAAGGCCGCCAGGGAGCAGGCCGAACAGGAGCAGGAGGGGACGGCCGGCGGGTCGGGCGGCGACACGGGCGGCACCGGCGGGGACACCGGCGGTGGTGGTGGCGGCGGCGGGGACACCGGCGACGGCCCCTTCTACCGCTGCCCGGTGGCGGGGCCCCACGCCTACACCGACACGTTCGGGGCGCCGAGGTCCGGCGGGCGGACCCACCAGGGCATCGACATCCTCGCCGCGCAGGGCACCCCGATCGTGGCGCCCTTCCCGGGGAACGCGGTGAACGCGACCAACTGGCCGCTGGGCGGCTACGCGGTCAAGGTCTACGGTGCCGGGGGGTACGTGTACAACGCCCACATGTCCAAGGTCGGGAAGCTCGGGCCCGTCGAGACCGGAGAGGTGATCGGGTACGTCGGGAACACCGGGAACGCGGCCGGCGGACCTCCCCACGACCACTTCGAGTGGCATCCCGGAGGCGGTGCCGCGGTGAACCCCTTCAGCCACCTCAACGAGGTCTGCTGACCCGAGTCCCGGGCTCGCTGTGGCCGCCCGGCCCAGCGGCGTCCCCTCGCGAAACCCGACAGGTCACCCGAACCGGTCGCCTCCGTCCGAACCCCACCTACCGGCGGTACCCTGCGGGAACCTCGGCCGGCCCCGCGCCGTCCTGGGATGGGGCGGGGCGTCACCGGAGGAACGACGATGCGCAGGCGAAGGAAGTGGCTCCTCCTGCTCCGGGCCACGGCGCTGCTCGTGGCCCTGTCGTTCCCCCTGGCCGCCACCCGCCCCGTGCACGACCTCCCCCCTCCGATCATGCTCACGGTCCGGGACGAGGTCCGGTACATGCGCCCCGGGCTCACCTTCGCCAACGCGGCGCGGAGGTTCCACCTCCGGGCCCGGTCCGGCCACCTCCTCGACGTCGACGGCCTCGTCCTGGAGAGGAACGCCTACCCGGGAAGGGTGCTCCTCAACGGCCACGGGGCCGTGGCGTGGGAGCCGCTCTCCGACGGCGACGCGATCGACGTGGTACACGGCGAGGACCGGACCGAGCCCACCGAGGACGTGGTCCGGGAGTTCCCCGGGGGCCGGCCCGGCAACCCGCAGCACACCCTGGCCACGCAGCCGGGCGTGGAGATCACCACGCGTGGCAGGCTCTCCAAGAAGCTCGTCTCGGTGGAGTTCAGGCCGAGCGGCGACGCGCAGGTCCCCCCGGCGGTGGCCCTGACGTTCGACGACGGCCCCAGCCCGACCTTCACCCCACAGGTCCTGGCCATCCTCAGGCGGTTCGACGTGCCGGCCACCTTCTTCGTGGTGGGGTACCTGGCCGAGCGGTTCCCCGAGCTGGTCCGGGAGGCGGCGGAGGTCGGCACCGTCGCCAGCCACAGCTACGGGCACCCCATCGGAACGCCCTTCGCCGACCTTCCCCGCAAGCGGATCGTGGAGGAGATGGACGGGGCCAGCGACGTCCTGGAGGGCCTGGGGCTCCGGATCACCCTGTTCCGCCCGCCTGGAGGGAGCTCGGACGACCGGGTGGTCAAGCTGGCCGGCCGGCGGGGGATGCGCGTGGTCATGTGGAGCGTCGACCCCGAGGACTGGCGCAACGACGCGAAGCGCAAGCTGATAGTCCGGGCGGTGGTGAGGAACGTCCAGCCGGGCTCGATCATCCTCCTGCACGATGGCGGGGGCGATCAGAGCGCCACCGTGGCGGCCCTCCCGGCCATCATCAAGAAGATCCGGAAGATGGGCCTCCGCTTCACCGTCGTGGCGAAGCAGGACTGAGCGCGCTATCCCGCCCGGAGGAACCTCTCGTACCGCTCCTCGAGCAGAACCGGGTCGGGGCGGGACTCGGGGCGCCGAGGGAGCACGGCCAGGGGGGCCTCGTGGAGGCCCTGGAGCGCGTGGCGGAGCGTCGGGCCGTCGCGTTCGTCCCGGATCTTCCTGGCCACCTCGATCACGTAGTTGGGACGGATCCCCAGGAGGTTCGCGTCGAACGCCCGATGGTGGATCGCGCACATCGCCATCCCGTTCGTGACCACCGGAGGGCCCCCCTCCACGTCTCGCTTGATGTGGGCCGCATCCAGGAGCTCGGGGTGCCCGAGACGGCACAGGGCGCACCGGCTCGTGTAGGCCGCGATCACGTCCCGCCGGAAGAAGGGCTGGTGGAGCCGGCGCTTGACGACAGCCTCCACGTACTCCCGGTGGCGCAGGCGATCCGGCTCGGTGAGGAAGACGCCGGGCGTCGCGACGTCCCGCAGCGCCTCATCGGCCGCGACGATGAACTCGTGCCCGGCGGGGTCCTCGTCCACGATCCAGACGGGGAAGATGGGCTCGAAGACGCCCGGGGCCACCCCCACGAAGTACACGAGCGGCTTGCGCGTCTCGATCGCCCGGCGCATCGCCCGGTTGACCGCCGAACGGGGGTCGGTGCCCATCCACTTGTAGTGGACGAACCCATCCTCGTCGATCCAGTCGTCGTACGGACGGAGCTCGGGGTTCGGGACGAAGATCGTCAGGAAGCTGATGGCCACGTCGTGGCCCGCCGCCTTGCGGATGCCGCGCTGTCGTTCGATGAGCGGGAACCGCTGACCCTCGAACACGAACGACTCGAGCTCCTGGCGCGTGACGATCCCACCACTGCGCGCCATGAGGCTGCGCATGTACTCGAACGCGGCCGCCCGCAGACGGTCATCCCGGTCCGCCCCATCCACGGGCGGAGTATGACCCTGGGGTTGCTCCGGATGGAAGGGTCAGGCCGGGCGGCGGCGGAGGGCCACGGCGGCCCACACCAGTAGCGCCAGGGACAGGGCCAGGAGGGCGAACTTCGAGGTGGCCGCCCAGAGCACGAGGGACGGCCAGGGGTCCGCCGGGGAGGACGTCAGGAGGCGGAGGGCGGCGGCGTTCTCCACGGCGTCGAGGAGGGCCGCGGCGACGGGGGCCCACGCGAGCGTCACGCCCCACGCGGCGACCCGGGTCCGCCCCCGGGCCCGGGCCACGACGACGACCTTCGACCACAGCAGCGCGATGCCCAGCGCGTAGAGCGGCATGTACAGGTAGTCGAAGCCCAGGGCGAAACCGGCCACGGCGAGCTCGCGAGGGCCCCAGGTCGCCAGGATGCGCTCCACCCCGGCAACCGAGCCGGCGAACTCCAGCGAGAGGATCCCCTGCGGCGCGGCGGTGGTCGAGAGCGACTGGCCGGCCAGGGTCAGCGCGCCGCCGACCAGCGCGTTCAGCACGAGCAGCCCCACCAGCCACGGCTTGAACCGCTCGGCGGCCGGACGCTCCAGGGGCGCGCGCACCTCAGATGAGCCCGAGGGCCCCGCCCACCCGCTCGAAGGCGCCCAGGGCCTCCTCCAGGTCGGCCGGGGTGTGCTCGGCGGTGATGATCGCGCGGACCCTGGACCTCCCCTTGGGCACGGTGGGGAACACGATCGGCGGGGTGAACACGCCCTCGTCCCAGAGCATCCGGGACAGGTCCTGGGCCTTCCGCTCCTCCCCGGCGATCACCGGCGTGATCGGAGTCTCGCTGGCACCCGTGTCGAACCCCAGGGCGTGCAGGCCGTCCTTGAAGAACCGGGTCCGCTCCCACAGGGTGTCGATCCGCTCGGGCTCCTCCTCCAGCACGTCGAGCGCGGCCAGGCAGGCCGCGGCGACGGCGGGCGGGGTCGAGGTGGAGAACAGGAACGGGCGCCCCCGGTTCACCAGCCACTCGATCAGATGGGCCGGCCCCGCGATGAAGCCGCCCAGCGCCCCGATGGCCTTGGAGAGCGTGCCGACCTGGATGTCCCCCCGGCCCTCCACCCCGAAGTGCGAGACCGTGCCCTTCCCGCCCTTCCCCAGGACGCCCGAGGCGTGCGCGTCGTCGATCATCATGATGGCCCCGTGGCGCTCGGCCACCTCGACCAGGTCCGGGAGCGGGGCGATGTCCCCGTCCATCGAGAACACGCCGTCGGTGATCAGGAGCTGGCGCCGGCCATCCGCCCTGGTCTCCTCCAGGAGCCGGTCGGCCGCCCGGGCATCCTTGTGGGGGAACACCCTGATCTCGGCCCGGGACAGGCGGGCCCCGTCGATGATCGAGGCGTGGTTGAGCTCGTCGGACACGATCACGTCCTCGCGGGACAGGATCGCCGCCACGGTCCCGGAGTTCGCCGTGAACCCCGACTGGAACATGATGGCCGCCTCGGCCCCCTTGAACTCGGCGAAGCGACGCTCCAGCTCCGCGTGGAGGGTCATCGTCCCGGCGATCGTGCGGACCGCCCCGCTCCCCGCGCCGTACTCCCGGGCGGCCCGCGCGGCGGCCTCCTTCAGCCTGGGATGGGCGGCGAGCCCCAGGTAGTTGTTCGAGGCCAGGTTGATCACGTCCCGCCCGTCGAACCGGGCCCTGGCCCGCTGCTCGCCCTCCAGGACCCGGGGGTGGATGGCCAGACCGGCCTCCTCGAGCCCGGCCAGCTCGGACTTCAGGTAGTCGAGGCTGCCCTGCGGCATGTCACCTCCTCCGTGCGCCGGTCAGGGGTACAGGATGACCTTCGCCGAGCGGCCCGACGCCGCCGCCTCGAAGGCCTCCGCGTAGCGGTCCAGCGGGAACCGGTGGGTGATGACGGGCTGCACGTCGACCATCCCCGTCTCCAGGAACGTCGACGTCAGCTGCCAGGTCCGGAAGAGCTCCCGGCCCGTGATCCCGACCAGCCGGGCCTCCTTGAAGATGACCTGGTCGGTCAGGTCGACCGTGACCGGCTGGGTGGGCAGGCCCAGGAAGGACAGCCGCCCCCCCCGGGCCAGCATCCGGGTGGCCTGGTCGATGGCCGTGGCGTTCCCCGACATCTCGAGGACCAGCCCGGCGCCGTGCCCGCCGGTGGCCTCCAGGACCGCGGCCACGGGGTCGGCCGAGCGGGGATCGACGACGAGGTCCGCCCCCATCTGCTTGGCCAGCCCGGCCCGGAACTCGTTGGGCTCCACGGCCACGACCTGCCGGGCCCCGCTGGCCCGGCAGATCCCCACGGCGAACAGCCCGATCGGGCCGCATCCGACCACCGCCACGGCCTCCCCGGCCACGTCGCCGCCGTCGTTCCCGGGGAACACGGTGTGCACCGCGTTGCCGAACGGCTCATAGATCGATGCGACCTCGGGGGGCACGCCGGCGCCGACCTGCCAAGCGTTCACCGCCGGGACCGAGATGAACTCGGCGAACCCCCCCGGCGCGTCGACCCCCAGGATCCGGAGGTTCTCGCAGATGTGGAACCGCCCCGCCCGGCAGGTCGTGCAGGTCCCGTCGAACAGGTGGGTCTCCACCGACACCCGCGTGCCCACCTCGAGGTGCTCCACCCCCTGGCCCAGCCGGGCCACCCGGCCGGTCATCTCGTGGCCGAAGGTGATGGGGGGCGACATCCGCCCGGCGGCCCAGGAGTTCCACTCGAAGATGTGCAGGTCGGTCCCGCAGATCGAGGCGGCATCGATGCGGATCAGAACCTCCCCGGGAAGGGGGTCGGGGACGGGGACCTCCTCCAGCTCGGCGCCCGGCGCGGGCCCGGTCTTGCGGAGCGCTCGCATCGTGGCGGGAGCGGTCACCGGCCAAGCCTACTTCCCCCGGCCGGGGAGGGGCGAACCCCTAGACGGCGCCCTCCGGGTCGGGGACCTCGACGCGGCGACCCGTCGCGGCCACCCCCGACCCCTCGCGGCCCTCTCCCCCGTCCATCGAGGCCGCGGGCAGCCACACGGTGAAGACGGCGCCGGGGCCGGCCTCCGCGTTGCGTGCCTGGACCCGGCCTCCCTGGAGCTCGGCGAGCTCCTTGACCACGGTCAGCCCGATCCCCGTCCCTCTGGCCTCCTGGTCCTCCCCCCGGTAGAAGCGCTCGAACAGCCGGTCCGACGTCTCCGCCGAGATCCCCCGGCCGTGGTCCCGGACAGCCATCCGGACGAACACGTCGTCCCGTTCCACCGCGACGTCGATGGGCTCCTCGTCGGGCGAGAACTTCGCCGCGTTCGACAGGAGGTTCCCCA
>JACQTL010000219.1 GCA_016210805.1 Actinomycetota bacterium
AACGTGGCCACCGAGGACCTCGTCCACATGCTCGACGACATGGAGATCCGCACGGGGGTGCACCTGGACCGGGTGATCGCCACGGCCCGGCTGCTCGAGGAGCTGCTCGGGCGTCCCGTCCCCGGCCGCGTGTCCGGGGCGGGCCCCCGGTCCGCGCCGGCCCGGGAAGAGGGCTGATGTTCTCGAAGGTCCTCGTGGCCAACCGGGGCGAGATCGCCCGGAGGGTGTTCCGGACCCTGCGAGAGCTCGGCGTGGGGGCGGTCGCGGTCCACTCCGACGTGGACGCCGGCGCCCGGCACGTGATCGAGGCCGACGAGGCCGTCCACCTGCCCGGCGTGGTCCCGGCCGACACGTACCTGAACGTCCCGGCCATCGTCGAGGCCGCCCGGCGGACCGGAGCGGAGGCCATCCACCCGGGCTACGGGTTCTTCTCTGAGCGGGCCGATGCCGCGCGGGCGGTCCGGGATGCGGGGCTCGTGTGGGTGGGGCCGCCGCCCGAGGTCCTGGAGGCGGTGGGCGACAAGCTCCGGGCCCGGCGGCTGGCGGCTGGGGCCGGCGTCGCGCCGGTCCCCGGGACCCTGGAGCCGGTGGCCGGGCCGGACGCCGTCCTGGCCTTCGCCGCCGAGCACGGCTACCCGGTGGCCGTCAAGGCCGCGGCGGGCGGGGGCGGCAAGGGCCTCCGCGTGGCCTGGTCGGACCGGGACGTCGAGGACGCGCTGGCCGGCGCGGCCCGGGAGGCCGGCGCGTACTTCGGCGATCGGGCCGTGTACCTGGAACGGTACCTCCCGGCCCCGAAGCACCTGGAGGTCCAGGTCCTGGCCGAGGAGGGCGGCCGGGCCGTGGCCATCGGGGTCCGGGAGTGCTCGATGCAGCGCCGCCACCAGAAGCTCGTGGAGGAGACCCCTCCCCCCCGCCACGCCCACCTGATCGAGGCGATCTCCGACGCCGCGGTGGCCGTGGCGGGCGCGTGCGGGTACGTGAACGCCGGGACGGTGGAGTTCCTGGTGGACGAGGACGACGGTTTCTTCTTCCTGGAGGTGAACGCCCGGCTCCAGGTCGAGCACACGGTCACCGAGGCGGTAACCGGGCTCGACCTCGTCGCCGAGCAGCTCCGGATCTCGTCGGGCGAGTGGTCGCCACCGGAGCCGCCGCCGAGGCCGAGGGGGCACGCGATCGAGTGCCGAATCAACGCCGAGGACCCGGCCAGGGGGTTCCTGCCGAGCCCCGGGCAGATCGTGGGGTACAGGGAACCCGCGGGGCCCGGCGTCCGGGTCGACTCGGGCTACGTCGAGGGCGACGTCGTGCCCGAGGCCTACGACGGCCTCATGGCCAAGCTGGTCGTGCACGGGGCCGACCGCGAGGAGGCCCGGCGGAGGGCGCTCGACGCCCTGGCCGCCTTCGAGATAGAGGGGGTGGCCACCACGATCCCGGCCCACCTGGCGCTGCTGGAGCACCCTGCCTTCGTCGACGGCTCGTACACCACCCGGACCGTGGAGGACGGCGCCCTGGAGCCGCTGGAGCGGGCGGCCGCCGAGCGGGCCCTCCTCGTGGAGGGGCGGCCCGCCCACCTGTGGCACCCGGCGGTGGCCCGGTTCGTGGGCGGGGCGGCGGCGGGGGGCGGCACGGTCGTGGCCCCGATGCACGGCACGATCCTCTCCGTGCTGGTCAAGGTGGGAGACGAGGTGGCCGCCGGGGACCCGATCGCCGTCCTGGAGGCCATGAAGATGGAGACCCACATCGCCGCGTCCGTGCCCGGGACGGTGCGGGCGGTCCACGTCGAGCAGGGCGGCGTGGTCGAGTCCGGCCAGCCCGTCGCGGAAGTGTCCTGAACGAGGAGCTCCTAAACACAAGAAACACCGTGGATACGACGGAGGGTTGCGTTTCTTGGGTTTAGAGGTATCATATCGGCATGAGGATCAAGACTGCTGACTCACTCTTCGCCGCAGATGACGACGAGCTCCTCACGACCGGTGAAGCGGCGAGGATCCTGAACACCTCCCGCCAGCATGTCGTTGACCTGTGTGAGCGGGGCGACCTCCCGTTCGTAACCACGGGAAGCCACCGGAGGGTCCGAAGGGCCGACGTTGAAGTGCTGCGAACCAGGACCGAGCGGCTGACGCGCGACCAACTACGGAGCCTCTGGCTTGGCCACGCGGTTGCGGGCAAGCTCGTCCTTGATCCTGCGGGCGTCCTTCAGAGAGCTCGGAAGAACTTGGCGCATCTCAGGAGCGTTCACTCCGGGGGAGCGAGCAGGCGATGGCTGGACGAGTGGGAGCGACTGCTGGACGGGCCGGCAGAGGGAGTCCTTGATGCTCTTTCATCTCCAGCCCCACGATCCCGCGAACTGCGACAGAACTCACCTTTTGCTGGTGTGCTGAGCGAAGACGAGCGGCGCAAGGCCCTGGCCGGCTTCGGCGAAGTGCGGCACCGTCGATGAAGAGGAGTCAGCTCGCCCACATCCTTAGGGCTGCCTACGTCATCACAAGGGACCCGAACATGCTCGTCATCGGGAGTCAGTCGATACTCGGGTCCTTCACCGAAGAGGAGCTCCCGACCGACGCAACGCGGTCCATCGAGGCGGACGTGGCCTTCCTCGACGATCCCGACGAGAAGAAGTCCGACCTCGTGGACGGCGGTATCGGGGAGGAGTCGAGGTTCCACCAGACCTTCGGGACATATGGGCAAGGCGTGTCGATCTCTACCGCGACGCTGCCGGCCGGGTGGGAGGATCGGTTGATTCCCTTCGACGACCCTGAAGCCGGTGACAGTCGCGCCCGCTGCTTGGAGCCTCACGACCTCGTCGTTTCGAAGCTCGTCGCTGGGCGGGAGAAGGATTTCGAGTTTGCCAGAGCCCTTCTCGACGCCCGCCTCGTTCGGGCGGAGACACTTCTGGAGCGGGCTGAGTTGCTTCCCCCGCCCGTGTCCCGCAAGCGCCGGGTGATCCGCTGGATCGAAGCCCGCATCATCCCGGAGAGAAGCTAGGGCATCGGGCCGGCAACCTTCTTGTAGGAGGTGGTGCCCATGGACCCTTCCCTCCCGGCGATATCGGGTGATATGTCATGCTTCGTCTGATGAGGGGAGCCACTGCACGCCTCGCGGCCGCGGCCGCGTCCGTCCTGGTGAGCGGGGCCGCCGCGTGGATCGGGCTGTGGGCGGGCGGGCCGGTCGGAACGAGCGGCCCGGTGGGGGGCTCACCCGAGGATCCCCGACCGGAACATCCCCGGGCCCCGGCCTTCGCCGCGCGGACGGTGGCCGACGGGTCGTGGTCCGACCCGGCGACCTGGTCCTCCGGTCGCCCGCCGGGCGAGGCCGACGCGGTGCTCGTGGCCCACGATGTGTCGCTCGACGGGCCCGACGTGAGGGTCGGTCCGGTCTGGGTCACCGGGAGCCTGATCCTCCCCGCCGATCGCTCGACGGCCATCACGCTGTCCGGGAGCCTGGTCGCGCTGGACGGAGGGCTGGTCCGGGCCGGCTCCCCGGACCGGCCGGTCGCCTCCGGGTCCACGGCCACGGTCCGCTTCGACGGCCCCGAACGGTCCGAGCTGGCCGGGGGGCCGGACTTCGAGCCGGACGACGTCGGGCTGTGGGTCCTGGACCGGGGACGGCTCGAGCTCCACGGGGCCCCCGTCCGGGGCACGTGGGGGGAGCTCGCCGCCACCGCCCCGGCCGGCTCGAGGGAGGTCGTCCTGGAGGGGGACGTCACCGACTGGCCCACCCCTTCCCGGGTCGTGGTCACCGCCACGAACGCCACGCGCGACGACGAGAACGAGGCGGTCGGGGTCCTAGGCGCAGAGCCCGCCGGCGGGGGACGGACCCGCCTCCTCCTCGACCGGCCGCTCTCCTTTGAGCACCTGGGGGAGCCGGGGCGGTCCGGGGAGGTCGGTCTGCTCACCCGCAACGTCACCGTCGAGAGCGTCGATCCGGCCCGACCGGGGCACGTCGCCTTCCTCGCCGGCGCCCGGGGGGGCATCTCCTACACCGCGTTCCGGGACCTCGGTCCCGAGGACGTCCTGGGGCGCTACACGCTCCACTTCCACCTGATGGGCGACTCATCCCGGGGGACGGTCGTCCGGGGCTCGTCCTTCGAGTCGGCCGGCGGGTTCTGGCTGAACATCCACGGCTCGAACGGGATCACCGCCGTGGACAACGTGGGGTTCGGGGCGCGGGGGTCGGGCTTCTACATGGAGAAGCCGGCCGGCTGGGACAACCTCTGGCTCCACAACCTCGGGGTCTCGGTGGCCCCCAGCGAGAACCTCAGGCACCGCAACGCCGTGTTCTGGCTGCTCCTCGGGAACCGGCTGGTCGGGAACGTGGCGGTGGGCGCGCAGCAGGGCGCGGACGCCTCCGGGTTCTTCCTCCCCCAGGTGTCACGCGACGAGCCGGCGTACGAGCGACCGACCGTCGTGCTCCACAACGAGGCCCACAGCAACCGGCGGTACGGGTTCGCGTCCTGGATGAACCTCTCACCGACGTTCGACGTGGTGGACGTGGAGCTCTGGCGGAACGCCGAGGCCGGACTGTTCTGGGGCGCGTACGGGACCCACATGCGCGCCTTCAGGATCCGGTCGTTCGACAACGCGGAGGCCGACCTGGAGGCCCAGGCCAAGGGCCTCCACCTGCAGGACAGCCTGCTGTCCGGGGCGCCGGTGGGCATGTTCATCGCGAACCCCGTGACCGACACGAACCCCGAGAGGCCCTCGGTGGTGGTCCGGACCTCGCTCGACCGTCACGGGAGGCACGACGTGGGGCTCGACGCCCAGCGGGAGTGCGACCGCGACACGAACCGGTGCCCTCCCGTGTACGCCAGCTTCGTCGACAGCGCGTTCGGGTCCCCGGTCCCGGTGCGGTTCGGGTGGCAGTGGGACCCCGGGACAGTCCTCGCGTTCCGGGACGCCCGCATGCCGGAACGCCCGGACCTCCCGGGGACCTTCGTCCTCCGCCGGCCCGACCTCGAC
>JACQTL010000224.1 GCA_016210805.1 Actinomycetota bacterium
CGGTAGGGCTGCGCAATCGTTTGACTTTCACCGCCAAGGTTTGGCATGATGCGCCACCGTGGGGGACAGACGGGGGGCCACGCGGCGTCGTCCCGTCCCGGTGGCCGGGGCAGGAGCCTGACGTGCGCGCGGCCGTGTACCACGCGACGCGGGACATCCGGGTCCAGGACGTGGACGACCCGGTGGCCGGGCCCGGGGAGGTCCTGATGGAGGTCCGCGCGGCGGGCATCTGCGGGACCGACGCCGCCGAGTACGCCCACGGTCCTCGCATGTACCCCATCGAGGCGCCGCACCCGGTCACCGGCCACGCCGGCCCGATGATCCCCGGACACGAGTTCGCCGGGGTCGTGATCGGTCTCGGCCCGGACGTGGACGGCCTCGAACCGGGACAGCTGGTGGTCACCGGAGCCGGGATCTCGTGCGGCCGCTGTCCTCGATGCCTCGCCGGCCGGACCAACCTCTGCGACCGGTACTCGACCCTCGGCCTGCAGCGGCACGGCGGGCTGGCCCAGCTCTGCGCGGTGCCCGCGGACACCTGCGTCCCCGCGCCGGTGGGCCTGACGCCGGACGCCGCCGCCCTCGGACAGCCCATGGCCATCGCCGTCCACTCCATGCGGCAGGGTCGGCCGGAGGCCGGCGAGAGGGCACTCGTGATCGGCGCCGGCGGGATAGGGGCGTTCCTGACTCACGCCCTCGCCGACGTGGGCGCCCGGGTCTCGGCGGTGGACCGCGACCCCTCCCGGCTATCCATCGCCGCAGCCCTGGGCGCCCAGCACACCCTCGACCCCGGTCCCGGCGGCATCGCCGCGTCCGTGCGGGACGCCGGGTTCGTCCCCGAGGTGGTCTACGAGGTGACCGGCACGCCGGACGGTCTGGCCGCTGCCTTCGAGCTGGTCGCCCCGGGCGGCCGGGTCGTGGCGGTGGGGCTCCAGGACGCGGCGCGGGAGATCGACGTGCGGGGCCTGACCCTCCGGGAGCTCTCCCTGGTCGGGACCAACGCGCACGTGTGCGCCGCCGACCTCCCCGAGGCCCTCCGGCTCCTGGCGGCCCGGCCCGACCCGTGGACCGACGTGGCCCCCGTCGCCCTCCCGCTCGACCTGCTGGTCGCGGAGGGGATCGTCCCCCTGGTGGAGGGGCGGAGCGAGCGCATCAAGACCCTGATCGACCCCTGGGCCGACGCCCCGCGGCCCACCCGGATGGCGGAGGAGGTGACGGTGGCGGATGGAGCCTGATCCCCGGCTCCCCGAGCCCTTCCACATCGGCGCGATCCCGGCGCCGGGCGTCATGGCCGTCGACTGGGAGGAGCGGGTCGACTTCCAGCGGATGCGGGACTACCGCCTGGCCAGGGTCCGCCGGGCCCTGGAGGGCAGCGATCTCGGAGCGCTCCTCCTCTTCGACACGAACAACGTCCGCTACGTGACGGCCGCGCACATAGGCGAGTGGGGCCGGGACAAGCTCGCCCGCTACACCCTCGTCACCAGGACCGGCGACCCGATCCACTGGGACTTCGGCTCCGCGGCCAAGAACCACCGCCTGCACTCGCCGTGGTTCCCCGCGGACAGCTGGCGCTCCGGGATGACCGGGCTCCGCGGGTCGGTCCCCCCCGACGCCGGCCTCTTCCGCCTGGCCGCCGACGAGATCCAGTCGATCCTCGCCGAGCGGGGCGCGGCGGGGACGCCGATCGGCATCGACGTGGTCGAGGTGCCCATGGTCCTGGAGCTCCAGTCCCGAGGCGTCGACGTCCGCGACGGCCAGCAGGTGATGCTCGACGCGCGGGAGGTGAAGAACCGGGACGAGATCGTGCTCCTGGCCACCGCGGCCTCGATGGTGGACGCGGCCTACCAGCTGATCTTCGAGGACATGAAGCCGGGGGTCCGCGAGAGCGACCTGGTCGCCCGGGTGAACGAGCTCCTCTACACCCTGGGCTCCGAGCACGTGGAAGGCATCAACGCGGTGGGGGGCGAGCGGGGGAACCCGCATCCGCACGACTTCTCCGACCGCCTGTTCCGGCCGGGGGACACCGTCTACTTCGACATCCTCCACGCCTACAACGGCTACCGGACCTGCTACTACCGCACGCTCAACGTCGGCCGGGCCACCCAGGCCCAGCGCGACGCGTACAGGCAGTGCCGGGAGTGGCTCGACGCGGCGATCGAGATGGTGAAGCCGGGAGTCACCACCGACCAGATCGCCCGTCTGTGGCCGACCGCGGAGCAGCTCGGGTTCCCGAGCGAGATGGAGGCCTTCGCCCTCCAGTTCGGCCACGGCCTGGGGATGGCCCTCCACGAGCGGCCCATCATCAGCCGCCTGGTCTCGCTCGACGCCCCGATGGAGATCAAGGAGGGGATGGTCTTCGCCCTGGAGACCTGGGCGCCGGCAAGAGACGGGCACTCCGCGGCGCGGATCGAGGAGGAGGTCGTCGTGACCCGCGACGGCGCTCAGGTCATCACGAAGTTTCCCGCGGAGGACCTCTTGATCGCGAACGAGTACTGAGGGGCGTGATGCGTGAGCTGGACGGGTGACGGGGACGGGAGGCTCCCGGCCGTGGCCTTCCTCGGCCTCGGGAGGATGGGCCGCCCCATGGCCGCCAACGTGGCCCGAGCGGGGTTCCCGCTCGCCGTCTACAACCGGACGATCGTCGTGGCCCAGGAGCTGGTGCAGGACCTCTCCGGGCTCTCCGCGCGGGTGGCCTCGAGCCCGGCGGAGGCCGCTCGGGAGGCGGACGTCGTCATCTCCATGCTGGCCGACGGCCGGGCGGTGCGGGACGTCTACGGGGGGCCGGACGGCGTCCTCGGCGTGCTGCGCCCCGGGACGGTGGTGGTCGAGATGAGCACGATCGGTCCCGACGAGGTGCTCGCGCTGGCCGCACGGGTCCAGGCCGCCGGCGGGGCCCTGGTCGACGCGCCGGTGTCGGGGAGCGTCAGCCTCTCCGAGGAGGGCTCGCTCACGATCATGGCCGGGGGCAGGTCCGAGGACATCGCGCGGGTGCACCGGATCCTCTCGGCCATGGGCGCCGTGATCACGGTGGGCCCCTCGGGTTCGGGGGCCACGATGAAGCTGGTCGTCAACGCGGTCGTCTACGGCCTCAACCAGGCGATATCGGAGGCCCTGGTCCTCGCGGAGGAGGCCGGCCTGGACCGCGTCGCGACGTACGGTGTGTTCACGAGGAGCGCCGTGGCCGCGCCGTTCGTCCACTACCGGCGCGAGGCCTTCGAACAGCCGGGCAGCGTTCCGCCGTACTTCCGGCTGGACCTGGCCGCGAAGGACCTCCACCTGATCCTCGATCTGGCCCGGAAGGTCGGCGCGCGCATGCCGCAGTCCGAGAAGAACCTGGCCGTGATGGAGGACGCGGTGGAGACGGGGCACGGCCGGGACGATGTATCGGCCGTGGCCCAGCACCTGCGGGCCAAGAACCGGGCTCCGCCCGGTTCCGGCCGGCCCGCGGTTGACCATCAGGCGGGGGATGCCCGGGAGCGGGTGATCCCGGATCAAGGGGGTGAGTGGTGATCGGGAAGGGCAGGCTGAAGTGGGTCCTGGTGACCGCCTGCTTCGCGCTGGTCGCGGCAGCGTGCCAGAGCGACGACGGCGGCACCGGGGATGGGGACGGCGACGGGCAGCAGGGCGGCCTCATCGTCGCGTTCATCCCGACGACGACCAACACGTACATCGCCGAATGGGCTCGGGGGGCCAAGGACGCCGCGGCCGAGCTGGGCTACGAGCTGAAGATCATCGAGAAC
>JACQTL010000221.1 GCA_016210805.1 Actinomycetota bacterium
GGCCAGGATCCCCAGCCGCTCGATCTCGTCCAGGGGCTCGTCGATCTCGCCTATCCGCCCCCGGAGGGCCTCGTAGTACGTGGCCGGCACCCGGATGAACCGCTGGCCCCGCTCGCGGAGCGCGTCGACCGCGGCGATGACGTCGTCGGTGGCCATGGCGATGTGCTGCACGCCCGGCGACCGGTAGTAGTCCAGGTACTCCTCGATCTGGGACTTCTTCTTGCCGGGGGCCGGCTCGTTGATGGGGAACTTGACCCGTCCCGTACCGTCCCACATCACCTTCGACATCAGCGCCGTGTACTCGGACGAGATCTGGTCGTCCCGGAAGTGCACGAGCTGGGTGAAGCCGAGGATGTTCGCGTAGTAGTCCACGAACTCGTTCATCTTGCCGAGCTCGACGTTGGCCACCACGTGGTCGATGGCCATGATCCCCACGGGCGGCCCATCGTCCGGGATGGGGTCCTCGGCCCGGTACCCGGGGAGGAACGGCCCGGAGTAGTTCTCCCGCTCGACGAACGAGTGGATCGTGTCCCCGTAGGCCTTGATCGCGGCGCGCTGCACCTTCCCGTGGTCGTCCTCGAGCACGGTCGGCTCCATCACGCCCTCCGCGCCGCGCCTCAGGGCCTCATCCCAGGCCGCGGCGGCGTCGGGCACCCGGAGGGCCACGTCGCGGACGCCATCGCCGTGCTCCAGCACGTGTCGGGCGATCGGGCTGTCGGGCGCCATGGCCCCCGTGAACACGTACCGGACCTCGCCCTGCTCCAGGAGCCAGGAGGCCCGGTCGCGCTGCCTCGTCTCGGGCCCGGCGTAGGCCGTGACCGAAAAGCCCATCACCTTCGTGTAGTAGTGGGCCGCCTGGCGGGCGTTGCCCACGTAGAACTCCACGTGGTCGATGCCCATGAGCGGCATGTGGTCGTCGTTCTGCATCCCCAACCTCCGCACCATCGCGTCCTCCCGAGTGTATGCCCGGCCGGCGGCGAGCGGCGAGCGGACTACGGGAGGGCCCGGAAGATCGTGCCGTGCCCCTGCCGGATGGCCAGCCGGAAGCTCTCGTCCACCCTCTCCCGCAGCCTCCCCGACCGGAGGTCCTCGGCCAGGCGGGCCAGTCCCTCCCGGCGGACGTCGTCGTCGATCCGGTGGAAGAACGACGTGTTCCGGAGGTACGCGGGACCGGCCAGGGAAAGGGCGTCGGTGTGCAGCGCGGAGAGCGAGCCGTCGGCCGTGTCCACGTACACGAAGGTCTCCCGCTCCACCTCGCGGAACCCCCCGGCCAGCAGGGCCTCCTCGATCTCCGCGGCGGTCATGTGCATGTCGGAGGGAGGCGCGGACCCCGGGAAGTACTCGAACAAGAAGAGGGGAGCCAGGTTCTCCCGGGTGAAGGCCATCAGGACGAACGGTCCGTCGCGCACCACTCGTCGGGCCTCGGCCAGGGCCCCGGGCTGGTCGGGCAGCTGGTGGAGCGCGCTGACCATGGCCACGGCGTCGAAGGCCGCCCCGGCGAACGGGAGCCGGGTGGCGTCTCCCCGCACGGCCCGGCCGGGCCCGATCTTCCCGGCGACCCGGCCGAGCATCGCTGCGGCCCGATCGACGACCGTCACCCGGAACCCCCGGGCCGCCAGGACCTGCGCGTAGTTGCCCGTCCCCCCGGCGACGTCGAGCAGGGAGCGGCCCTCCGCCGGGCCGAGGTGCTTCTCGAGGAGTCGGAAGACCGTGGGGCTGGCCGACCGGGTCAGGTCGTAGGTCCGGGCCTGCTGCTCGTAGTCGACCGGCATGGGTGGGTCAGCAGGCCGCGGTCCACAGCTCGGCCAGCAGGGCCCGGACCCGCCGGTCGATCTCCTCGCGGATCGGCCGGACCTCCTCGAGCGGCTTCCCGCCGGGGTCCGGCAGCTCCCAGTCCAGGTAGCGCTTCCCCGGATAGACGGGGCACGCGTCGCCGCACCCCATCGTGATCACCACGTCGGCCTCCTGGACGGCCTCGTCGGTGAGGACCTTCGGGCGGGCCTCCGACAGGTCGATCCCCACCTCCGCCATGGCCTCCACCACACCTGGATGGACCTCTTCGGCCGGCGTGCTCCCCGCCGAGCGCACCCGCACGTGGCCCTCGGCGTACCGCTCCATCAGCGCGGCGGCCATCTGGCTCCGGCCGGCGTTGTGGACGCACACGAAGAGCACGAGGGGTGCGTCGTCTTCCATCACCGACAGGGTAGCGCCGTCCGGTGAACAGAGGGCCTAAGACCCGATCCCCTTGAAGGCCTGCTCGAGCAGATAGCCCAGGAGCATGCACGAGGGCCAGGTCAGGATCCACGCCGTCACCACCTGGCCGGCCACCCCCCACCGGACCGCGGAGAAGCGCTTCGTGGCCCCCACGCCCATGATCGAGCTCCCGATGGCGTGCGTGGTCGAGACGGGGATCCCCAGCTGCGCCGCCCCGGTGATCACCGCGGCGGCACCGGTCTCCGCGGCGAACCCCTGGACAGGCTCGAGGTGGGTGATCCTCACCCCCAGGGTCCGCACGACCCGCCATCCTCCGATCATGGTCCCCAGGCCCATCACGACCGCGGCGGAGACGATCACCCAGATCGGGATGTCGAACTCCGTGGGGACCTGCCCGGGAGGGTGGTCGCGCAGCAGCAGCACCAGCGTGATGATCCCCATGGTCTTCTGCGCGTCGTTGGTGCCGTGGCTGAACGCCATGAACGCGGCGGACAGGACCTGGCCTCGCCCGAAGATCCGCCGCACCAGCCGCCGGCCGACCCTGGCGAAGATTCGGTAGATCAGGACCATCAGGAGCAGGCCCATCAGGAACCCGCCGACCGGGGAGGTGACCAGCCCGATCAGCGACTTCTGCGTCCCGCTCCACTCCAGGCCCTCCAGCCCCCCCGCCGCGAACCCCGCCCCGAGGAGTCCCGCCACGAGCGCGTGGGACTCGCTGGAGGGCAGGCCGAAGTACTGCGCCCCCATGGCCCACAGCGTGGCCGCGAGCACCGCCGCGGCGATCGTGTTCAGGTCCACGAGGTTGGGGTCGACGATGCCCCCGGCGATGGTCTTGGCCACGGCGGTCCCGGAGAGCGCCCCGACCAGGTTGAGCACCCCGGCCAGGCCCACGGCCTGGAGGGGCCGGAGGACCCGGGTCGAAACCACGGTGGCGATCGAGTTGGGCGCATCGGTCCACCCGTTCGCGAACTCGAACAGGTAGGCCAGGAGGACGACTACCCAGACGGGCACGTCAGCCCTGCTTCAGGGCCAGGCCCTCCAGGGCGTTCGCGACGTCCTCGAGCTGGTCGGTGGCCGCCTCGAGCTCGTCGATGATGCCCTTCCACTTGAGGACGTCCATAGCCTTGTAGTCGCCCCCGAACAGGTCCGCCACGGCCTGCCGGTAGATCCGGTCTCCCTCGTTCTCCAGGCGGTTGATCTCCACCCAGTACTGACGGAGCTGGTCGTACTTGGGGAGCATCTGGAGGGCCTCGCGGGTCGTCTTGGCGGCCCGGAGGATCACGTCGGCCTGCGCCTTCATCTCGGGCAGGGGGCTCTCGATCTTGTGCAGCACGAACAGGTCGGCCGCCGCGTCGATGTGGTCGAGGACGTCGTCGAGCAGCGAGGCCAGGTTGTGGATGTCCTCGTGGTCGATGGGGGTCACGAAGGTGGTGTTGAGCCGGCGCATGATCTCGTGGGTGATCTCGTCGCCCTCGTGCTCGAGGTCGTGCAGGCGGGTGGCCTTCTTCTGGACGTCCTCGAACGACGAGATCATGTCGAAGAGCTGCTGGGCGGCCTGCTCGATGTGCTCGGCCTGGCGGACGAACAGCTCGAAGAACCCCTCGTCCCTGGGGATCAGGCGCAGTCTCAGTCGAGGCACGGTGAAGGGTCCCTTCCCGACGGTGGTCCGCGGCGTTGATACACCACCACGGTCGGCCGCGACAACCCCGCTCCTCGCCGATCCACTCGACTTCTTCCCGCCGGAGAGCCGCCCGACACGGGCGACGGCTCACCCCACGAACTTATAGCCGAGGCCCCGGACCGTCACCAGGTGCACGGGCCGGTGGGGGTCCTCCTCGATCTTCCGGCGGAGCCGCTTCACGTGGACGTCGAGCGTCTTCGTGTCGCCGAAGTAGTCCACCCCCCACACCTCCGAGATCAGGAAGTCCCTGGTCAGCAGGCGGCCCCTGCGGGCCAGCAGCGTCTCGAGGAGCTCGAACTCCTTGTGGGGGAAAGCCACCACCTCGCCGCGGACGCGCACCTCGTGGCTGGCCGTGTCCATCTCCACCGGACCGCCCCGCAGGACCTCCGCGGGCTCGGCGGCCACGGCCAGCCCGGCCCGGCGGAGCAGCGCCCGGACCCGCGAGACGAGCTCCCGGACCGAGAACGGCTTGGTCACGTAGTCGTCGGCCCCGATCTCCAGCCCGGCCACCTTGTCGGCCTCGGAGTCCTTGGCCGTGAGCATGATGATCGGGACGGGGGACTCCGCCCGGATCAGCCGGCAGACGTCCAGCCCGGACAGGGCCGGGAGCATCAGGTCGAGGATCACCAGGGACGGATGCTCGGCCCGGAACCGCTCGATGCCCGTGTCGCCGTCCCCGGCCGCCACCACGGCGAACCCCTCCCGCTCGAGGGCGTAGCGGACGGTGTCGGCGATGGCGGGCTCGTCCTCGACCACGAGGACCTTGATCGCGCTACGGCTGCTCGTCGGGGTGGGACGCGTCGGTGAACTCACGGAACTCCCCGGTGAGCAGGAAGCCGACCTGCTCGGCGATGTCCACGGCGTGGTCGCCCACCCGCTCCAGCTGGCGAGCCACCACGTTCATCCGGGCCATCGGGCCGGCCGGTGGCTGCCGCGTGAACGAGCGGTGAACGCGACGGGTCGGTTCGGGCGGGCTCCGCCGGGCCGGACCTAGACTGAGCCGATGGCCACCGGGGGGAGTGATGCGGACGGGCCGGACGCTGGTCGGCCGCCTGGTCGTCTGGCAGGCGTCGGTGGTCGTCGCGGTGCTCCTCGGGGCGGGCTTGGTCGTGGACCGGGTCCTGGCCCGGAACCTGGTGGACGAGCTCGCCGAGTCCCTGCCCAGGGAGGCCCGGCTCGTCAGAGAGTCGTTGGCCGGCGCCGCCGACCTCCAGGAGGACGCGCGGCGGCTGGGCCAGGCCGCCGGGATCCGCATCACGTTGATCCGGCCCGATGGCGTCGTCCTGGCCGACTCCGACCACGATCCGGCCACGATGGAGAACCACGCCGACCGCCCCGAGGTGGTCTCGGCCCTCCGTGGGGAGCTGGGGGTGGACGTGCGGAAGAGCGACACCCTGGGCATCGAGTTCCTGTACGTGGCCCTGCCTCACCGGGGGGGCGACTTCGTCTGGCGGGTGGCCCTCCCCCTGACCAGGGTCCGGGCGGCCCAGGGGACGATCCGGGTTCCCCTGGCCGCCGGGCTCCTCGCCGCGGCCGCGGCCGCCCTGCTCGGGGTGCTGCTGGCCACCGGGGCGTGGCCCGGCCCCTCACCCGCATGCGGGCGTCCATCGACCGCCTGGCTCGGGGAGACCTGTCGGCCAGGGTCGAGGGGGGCGGAGCCGAGGAGCTCGTCGCCCTGGCCGACACGCTGAACCGCATGGCCGACCGGCTGTCCGAGCAGATCCGCTCGGCCCGGGAGGAGCGGGAGACCCGGGACCTGATCCTGTCGTCCATGACCGAGGGGGTCCTCCTGGCCGGGGGCGACGGGTCGGTCACGTTCGCCAACCCTCCCATGGAGCGGCACCTGGGCGGGCATCCCGGGCACGAGGCCGACATCTACCCGCTGGAGATCCGGGACGCCGTGGCCACCGCCCGGGAGGAGCTCCGCCCGGCGCCGGTGGAGGCTCACCTGGACCGGCCCGACCGGTGGCTGCGGGGCTCGGCCGTGCCCGTGGGGACGGACGGCTCCGTCCTCCTCGTGCTCCGCGACGTGACCGAGGCTCACCGGGTGGACGAGATCCGCCGTGACTTCGTGGCCAACGCCTCGCACGAGCTGAAGACCCCGGCCGCCGCGATCCAGGCCGCGGCGGAGACGATCCGGACCGCCGTGTCCGAGGACCCCGCGGTGGCCCGCCGGTTCGCCGGGCAGCTCGAGAGCGAGGCCGTGCGCCTGTCCCGGATCGTGGCCGACCTGCTCGACCTGTCCCGCCTGGAGACGGGCTCCGAGCTGGGAGATGCGATCGACCTCCCCCGCCTGGTGAGGGAGGAGACCGCGCGGTTCGAGGGGAGGGCCGCGGAGCTGGGGCTCCGGCTCCTCGTCACCACCGACCGGCCGGTCGACGTGCGTGGGTCGGCCCGGGACCTCGGCCTCCTGGTCCGGAACCTGATCGACAACGCCGTGCGCTACACGCGCCCGGGGGGCGAGATCGAGGTCTCGGTCGGCCGCGAGGATGCGCGGGCCGTGATACGGGTCCGCGACACCGGGATCGGCATACCCACGCGGGACCTCCACCGGGTCTTCGAGCGCTTCTACAGGGTGGACCGGGCCCGGTCCCGGGAGACGGGCGGCACCGGGCTGGGGCTCTCCATCGTGAAGCACGTGGCCGAGAACCACGGCGGGTCGGTGGACGTCAGGAGCCAGCTCGGCGTGGGGAGCACCTTCGAGGTCCGGCTCCCTACCGCTCCACGTTCGCCAGGGTCGACTTGATGTTGTCGGCGGCCTGGTCGTCGCTGATCCCGGCGGCCTCGGCGGCGGCCTTCAGCTCGTCGTAGACGATGTGGCGGTCGTCGCCGTGGGAGTCGTTCGGGACTCCGCACCCGCAGGTCATGCACATGGCCGTTCTCCCTTCTCTAGCGCTAATACTGACTGATGATACACCAACCCCTTCTTCTCCGGGCCACCGCTGTAGGCTCCCCACCGGTGCTCCTGCTGCTGATCCGCCACGCCCTGACGCCCTCGACGGGCCGGGTGCTGTACGGCCGCTCCGAGGGGGTCGGGCTCTCCCCCGCCGGGCTGGAGCAGGCCGAGCGGCTGGCCGAGCGGCTCCGGCCCCTGCCCATCGGGGCGATCTACTCGAGCCCCCTGGAGCGAGCCCTCCAGACGGCCGCCCCCCTGGCCGCGGGCCGGGGGATCCGCGTGGTCCGCAGGGACGCCCTCATGGAGTCCGACGCCGGGACGTGGACCGGCCGCCGGCTCTCCGACGTCCGCCGGACCCGGGCCTGGCGGACCGTGCAGCGGTCGCCCTCCCGGTTCCGGTTCCCGGGAGGCGAGCGGCTCGTGGAGGTCGGCGAGAGGGCCGTCGCCGAGGTCGAGCGGATCGCCGAGCTCCATCCCGGCGGCGTGGTGGCCGTGGTCTCGCACGCGGACCCCATCCGGCTGGTGCTGGCACACCTGGCCGGCGCGCACGTCGACCACTTCCAGAGGATCGTGGTCCACCCGGCCTCGGTCTCGGCGGCGCTGCTCCTTCCCGGAGACCCGCCCCGGATCCTCCGCGTGAACGACCCCGGGACCCTCGACGACCTGGTCCCGGGCCCGGCCGGCGGCCGGCGGCCGGGGAAGGGAGTTCTGCGAAGATAGTCGGATGGAGCTCGGCCCCGTCGACCGGATCACCGCCGACGCGGTCGGTGAGCCCGGGGACCGGACCTTCTACATCCAGGCCCGCAAGGACGACCGGCTGGTCACCGTGCTCGTCGAGAAGCAGCAGGTCCAGCTGCTGTCCGCCTCGATCCTGGAGATCCTGGCCCGGGTCGGAAAGGAGACCGGCCAGGGGCCCGAGGAGGACGACATGGGCCTGGAGTCTCCCGTCGAGCCGGACTTCCGGGCGGGGCGGATGTCCATCGGGTACCAGGAGGACCGGGACCTGCTCGTCCTGGAGCTCGAGGAGACCCTGCCGGAGGAGGAGGCCGAGGCCCGGGAGGCCGAGCGGCTCCTCCTGTGGGCAACCCGGGAGCAGATGCTGTCCTTATCCCGGCACGGGGCCCTGGTCTGCGCCCGAGGCCGCCCGACCTGCCAGCTGTGCGGCAATCCCATGGATCCGGAGGGCCACTGGTGCCCGGCGATGAACGGCCACCAGAAGACCGGCGAGGCCTGATCCCGCCGGGAGCCCCGGCGGTCCCCACCACGCCGGAGGCCCGGGCAGAGGCGGAGAGGCTGCTGGTCGAGGGGGACATGGAGCTCCTCGGGCTCCTCCCCCGGGCGTCCAACTCGACGTTCCTGGCCCGGGTGTGCTCGGAGGACCGGGAGACCCTGGCCGTGTACAAGCCCCGGTCGGGCGAGGCCCCCCTGTGGGACTTCCCCGACGGGACGCTGTACCGCAGGGAGGTGGCGGCCTACGTGGTGGCCCGGGCCCTGGGGTGGCCGGCCGTCCCCCCCACCGTGGCCCGCGAAGGGCCGGAGGGCCCCGGCTCGGTCCAGCTCTTCGTGGAGATGGACCCGGCCGGCGAGCACTACCTCACCCTCCGGGGCTCCCACGACTTCCGCCGGGTGGCCGCGTTCGACGTCCTGGTGAACAACGCCGACCGGAAGTCGGGCCACTGCCTGCTGGACCGGGAGGGGATGGTGTTCGTGGTCGACCACGGCGTCTCCTTCAGCGCCGAGCCCAAGCTCCGCACGGTGATCTGGGAGTTCGCCGGGGATGCCATCCCGGAGGACATCGCCGCGGACATCCGCCGGTTCACGGGGCGCCTGGGGACCCTGCGGGCGGAGCTCGAGGGGCTCCTGGCCCGGCGGGAGGTCGACGCGCTGGCCGGGCGGGCCGAGGGGCTCCTGGCCGCCGGGATGTTCCCCCATCCCGGTCCGGGCCGCCCGTTCCCGTGGCCGGTGGTGTGATGGGCTTCTCACGTCCGGCCGCCGCCCCGCGTTCCATCCCACGGTGAGCATCCCGCCCTTCGCCGCGTTCCTGGAGGAGCACCGCGGGCCGGTGTACCGGTTCCTGGTGGCCGCCGTGGGCCGCGACGGGGCGGACGACTGCTTCCAGGAGACGTTCCTGTCGGCGCTCCGGGCCTACCCGCGCCTCCGGGACGCGTCGAACCTGCGGTCCTGGGTGCTCACGATCGCGAACCGCAAGGCCATCGACCACCACCGGGCCCGGGCCCGGGCCATACCCGTCGGGGCCGCGGTGGCCGAGGCCGGCGGGCGAGGGGCCGTGTCCGGCCCCGACGGCGATCCGGAGGTGTGGTGGGCCGTCCGGGCGCTGCCCCCGGCCCAGAGGGCCGCGGTGGTGCACCGGTACGTCCTGGACCTCCCCTACGCGGAGGTGGCCCGGATCCTCGGGTGCTCCGAGGAGGCGGCCCGGGCGGCGGCCTACGAGGGCCGGAGGAAGCTCCGGACCGTGCTGGAGGGAACGAGATGAACGAGCTCTTCGAGATGCGGAGCGAGGACCTGGACGGGCCGGCGAACCGGGCCGCGGCCCGGTTCGTGGAGCGGGCCCGGGGGGCCGGCCTGATCGACGTGGCCTACGCCTTCGTCCCCTCGCCGTTCGGGGACCTCCTGGTGGCCACGAGCCGCCGGGGCCTGGTCCGGATCGACTACCCGGGACCCGACCCCGACCGGGCCATCGAGGAGCTGGCCACGGAGCTCTCCCCCCGGGTCCTGGAGTCGCCGGGGAGCCTGGACCCCGTCCGCCGCGAGCTGGACGAGTACTTCGCCGGGCGGAGGCAGGCCTTCGACGTTCCCGTGGACCTCTCGCTGGTCCGGGGGTTCACCAGGCGGGTCCTGCGGGCCACCGCCCGGATCCCCTTCGGTGAGCTGGCCACGTACCGGGACGTGGCCACCAGGGCGGGGAGCCCCGCGGCCGTACGGGCCGCCGGGAACGCCCTGGGGTCGAATCCGATCCCCATCGTGGTTCCCTGCCACCGGGTCGTGCGCACGGGAGGGGGGCTGGGCGGCTACACGGGGGGCCTGGAGCGCAAGGAGTTCCTCCTGGAGCTCGAGGGGGTCCACCACGCCGCCCGGGCCGACCCGGTACCGTAGGCCCCGTGAACGCCCACCGGCGGGACCGCATCCGCTGGCTCCCCGCCGCCGGGCTGGCATGGGGGGGAGTGGTCCTCGGCCACCTGGTGGCCTACCTGCTGGCCTCCCCGGACCCCGCCGCCAGGGCGGCCCATCTCTCCGCCACCGGGCACGGTGGGTTCCACACCCTGGTCATGGCCGTGGCGGGGGCTCTCCCGGTGGCCCTGGCCCTGGTGGCCGCGAGGGCCGTCCGGCCGGGTGGGGAGCCACCGTCCCGAGGGGCGACGGCGATCGTCCTGCTGTCCCTCCAGGTCCCGGGGTTCGCCCTGGTGGAGAGCGTCGAGCGCGGCAGCGTCGCCCTGGCCCTGGCCGACCCCGTCGTCCTCGGCGGGCTGGCCGTCCAGGTCGTCCTGGCCCTGCTCGGCGCCGTCGCCTCGACGGCGTTCGAGCGCGCCGTGGGCGAGGTGGCCCGGGCGCTCCGCTCGGTCCCGCCGCGCCGCGCACCGTCGCCCGCTCCAACCCTCCCCCTCCACAGGGAC
>JACQTL010000228.1 GCA_016210805.1 Actinomycetota bacterium
GCGCCGAACGCGCCGAGCAGCATGATCCCGTCCACGCCCAGGTTCAGAACGCCGCTTCGCTGCCCCAGGGTCTCCCCCAGGGCGGCCAGTAGGAACGGAGCCGAGAGCCGGATGCCCGAGGCCACGGTGGCCGTCAGGACGGCGACGGTGAAGAACTTGCTCATCCGCTCCCCCGATCCGTCCCCGGCCGACGGCCGCCCCCGGCCGGCGGAGCTCGAGGCGGGCGGGGGTCCCGGAGGGCCGGCACGAGGGCCCGCGCGCGCATCCTTCGGCGCAGCAGCTCGCTGGAGACCACGAACACGACCACCAGGCCGTTCAGGGCGACGATCAGGGACGACGGGACCTGGACGACCCGCTGCACGGCGATCCCTCCGACCAGGAGGCCGCCGAACACGAAGGAGGAAAGGACGGTCCAGAGGGGGTGCAGGCCGCCGAACAGGGCCGCGACGATGCCGTTGAACCCGGCCGCCCCGGTGAAGCCGGTGGTCGTCCCGTCGGTCACCATGCGGTGCGAGACGCTCCCGAACACCAGGACGGCGCCGCCCAGCCCGGCCAGCGCTCCGGCCAGGGCGAGGGCCAGCATGACGGTCCGCTTGACCGGCATCCCCGCATAGGCGGCGGCGTCCGGCGAGAGCCCCACGGCCCGCAGGCGGAAGCCGGCCGTCGTCCGCCAGAGGAGGACCCACACCACGACGGCGGCCAGGAGGGCCACGATGATCCCCGCGTGGAGCCGGGTCCCCTCGATCAGGATGGGCAGGTCGGCGTTGGGGGAGAGGCGCTCGGTCTGCGGGACCCGGGAGAGCCCGGAGATCTGCGAGGTGTCGAGGAGCGGGCCGCGGAGCAGGAAGTTCATGACCTGCACGGCCACGATGTTCAGCATGATCGTGGACAGGATCTCGTTGACCCCGAGGTAGGCCTTCAGGGCCCCGGGGATGCCCCCCCAGATCGCCCCGCCGACCGCCCCCGCCAGGAGGACCAGCGGGAGGAGGACGGGAGCCGGAAGGTCGGGCAGGGCCAGGGCCATCACCGTGGCCAGGAGGCCGCCGGCCACGAGCTGGCCCTCACCCCCGATGTTGATGACGTTGGCTCTGAAGGCGATGGTGATCCCCACGCCCACGAGGACCAGGGGCACGGCCTTGATGGCCGTGGAGGCGAGGGCCTGCTCGCTCCCGAAGGCCGACACGAACAGGGCCCGGTAGCCCTCCACCGGGTCGGCTCCGAAGGCCAACAGCAGCACCGCGCCCACTAGGAGCGCCCCCACCACGGCGATCAGGGGAGCGAGAGAGCTGGCCACGATGCGACCCGCCGCGTTGCGCCACCGCCGATCCATCAGCTCCCCCGCGCTCGCCGGCCCCCTCCGATGGGAGCCATTGTTCAGGCGCGCAGCGGCCCGCAGCCCGGGCCGTTCGGCCTTCCTTGGCCGGTCCGACGGTCCCTCGACGGGACCGCTGGTCGACGGGCCCCCGGTGCGCCGGTAACATCCCGACATGGAACCTTCGGACGCCTGCCCCTCGCCGGGCGGGCGTTCGTCGTTCCCGGGACCCGGGTGACGCGCGGACCAGGCAGGGGGCTTGAGATGGAGATCGAGATCGGGGCGGGCAAGACGGCGCGGCGCGCTTACGGGTTCGACGAGGTGGCCATCGTGCCCTCCCGGCGGACCCGGGACCCCGACGACGTGGACATCTCCTGGGAGATCGACGCCTACCGGTTCGAGCTGCCCATGATGGCCTCGGCCATGGACGGCGTCGTGTCGCCGGCCACGGCGGTCGAGGTCGGCCGGCTGGGCGGCCTCGCCGTGCTGAACCTCGAGGGGCTCCAGACCCGCTACGAGGACCCGGACCCGGTGTTCGAGGAGATCGCCTCGCTCCCCGACGAGAAGGCCACCCGCCGGATGCAGGAGATCTACCAGGAGCCCATCAAGGAGGAGCTGATCGTCCGGCGGATCCGGGAGGTCAAGCAGGGGGGAGTCGTGGCGGCTGCCTCCCTGACCCCCCAGCGGGTTCGCCGTTACGCCGACCTGGTCCTCCAGGCCGAGCTCGACGTCCTGGTGATCCAGGGCACGGTAGTGTCGGCGGAGCACGTCTCGACGCGCACGGAGCCGCTCAACCTCAAGGAGTTCATCTCCACGTTCGACCTCCCCGTCATCGTGGGGGGGTGCGCCTCGTACTCCACGGCGCTCCACCTCATGCGGACGGGAGCCATCGGCGTCCTGGTCGGGGTGGGACCGGGCGCGGCCTGCACCACCCGCGGCGTGATCGGGGTGGGCGTCCCGCAGGCCACGGCCATCGCCGACGCGGCGGCGGCCCGGATGCACCACCTCCACGAGACCGGCCGGTACGCCCACGTGATCGCCGACGGGGGCATGCGCACGGGCGGGGACATCGCCAAGGCCATCGCCTGCGGGGCCGACGCCGTGATGATCGGATCGCCGCTCACCCGGGCCTACGAGGCCCCCGGGCGGGGGTTCCACTGGGGGATGGCCACGTTCCACCCCACGCTGCCCCGCGGCGCGCGGGTGGCCACCCGGCAGGTCGCCTCGCTCCAGGAGATCCTGACCGGCCCGGCCCACGAGAACGACGGCACGCTGAACCTGTTCGGGGCACTGCGGATGTCCATGGCCACGACGGGCTACGCGAACGTGAAGGAGTTCCAGAAGGCCGAGCTGGTCGTGGCCCCGGCCATCAAGTCGGAAGGGAAGGCCTACCAGAAGGCCCAGGGGGTGGGGGCCCAGTAGTGGGGGAGCCCGTGGCACCGCCCCGGCCGGTCCTGGTGGTCGACTTCGGGGCCCAGTACGCGCAGCTCATCGCCCGGCGGATCCGGGAGTGCCACGTGTACTCCGAGATCGTCCCGTACGACACGTCCGTCGAGGACCTGCTGGCCCACCGGCCGGCGGGGATCGTGCTCTCCGGGGGCCCGGCCTCCGTGTATGAGCCCGGCGCGCCGGGGATCGACCCCCGGGTGTTCGGGCTGGGCGTCCCGGTGCTCGGCATCTGCTACGGCCACCAGGTCATGGCCAGGGCCCTGGGGGGCGAGGTGGCCGCCACGGGAGCCAGGGAGTACGGGCGGACCGACGTCACCCTGCTCGACCCCGGCGTGCTCCTGGCCGACCTGGCCGAGCGCCAGGTCGTGTGGATGAGCCACGGCGACTCCGTGGTGCGTCCTCCCGACGGCTTCAGGGTCACCGCCCGGACCGAGGCGATCCCCGTGGCGGCCATGGAGGACCCCGAGAAGGGCCTGTTCGCCGTGCAGTTCCATCCCGAGGTCGTCCACACCCCCAGGGGCCTGGAGGTCATGAAGCGGTTCCTGTACGAGGCCTGCGGCCTCCTCCCCGACTGGACCCCCCACAACGTGATCGAGCGGCAGGTCGCCCTGGTCCGGGAGCGGGCCGGGGACGGCGAGGTCCTCTGCGCGCTCTCGGGAGGCGTGGACTCGGCGGTGGCCGCCCTCCTCGTCCACCGGGCCGTGGGGGACCGGCTGACCTGCGTGTTCGTGGACACCGGGCTCCTCCGGGAGGGCGAGCCCGAGCAGGTCGAGGAGACCTTCGCCCGGCACTTCCACGTTCCCCTGGTCCACGTCAAGGCGGCGGACCGGTTCCTGGCCCGCCTGGCCGGGGTCACCGACCCCGAGGAGAAGCGCCGGGGGATCGGGGAGGAGTTCATCCGGGTGTTCGAGGAGGTGGCCAGGGAGCACCGCGACGCCCGGTTCCTGGTCCAGGGGACCCTGTACCCGGACGTGATCGAGTCGGGCTCCCGGACGGCCGCGAAGATCAAGAGCCACCACAACGTGGGAGGGCTCCCCGAACGTATGGACCTCGCGCTCATCGAGCCCCTCCGCGACCTGTTCAAGGACGAGGTCCGCCGGGTGGGGGAGGAGCTCGGGCAGCCCCCCGAGATCGTGTGGCGCCAGCCGTTCCCGGGACCGGGCCTCGCCGTGCGGATCGTGGGCGAGGTCACCGCCGAGCGCCTGGCCCTGGTCCGGGCGGCCGACCGGATAGTGATCGAGGAGGTCCGGCGGGCCGGCGTGGACGGGGAGCTCTGGCTGTGCTTCGCGGTGCTCCTGGCCGGCGTCCGCACGGTGGGGGTCATGGGCGACGGCCGGACCTACGCGCATCCCGTGGTGATCCGGGCCGTGACCAGCGAGGACGCGATGACGGCCGACTGGGCCCGCCTCCCTCACGAGGCCCTGGAACGGATCTCCACCCGGGTGGTCGCCGAGGTCCCCGGGGTGAACAGGGTCGTCTACGACGTGACCAGCAAGCCCCCCGGCACGATCGAGTGGGAGTGAGCCTCCCTACAATCGGGGGCATGGCCCACCC